>NZ_JHVI01000004.1 GCF_000620065.1 Meiothermus cerbereus DSM 11376
CAGGAGCATCCAGAGCGAGTGATGTAGAAGATACCGTTGAGGATTTCTCGCCAGCTATGTTCCCTTGGTCTATGGGTGAAGCAGGAGGGCTCGGGCATTAGCGGTTCGAGTATCGCCCACTCATTGTCCGAAAGATCGCTTGGGTAGCAGCTTGCTCGACTATTCATGCTCGATTATATCGTCTGGGAAAGTTTTAAGACAGTCTCTAATACCAGATTCGGTTAGTTCGTCACCGAACGGTGACGAACTAACCCGACCGAAGGGAGTGCTCTAGGATTCAAAAAGATAGCCCCTTGATGTTTTTTGTTTGAAGAGTATCTTTTTGAATCCGGTATAAGACCATCGAGCGCCTCAGGCTTGGCTCAGGTAGGCGGTGCCTCCAGACCCTCGAGGGCAGCCCGCTCATCGCGGCTGAGGCCAAAAAGCTCGAAAACTGCTTGATTGCAGGCCTCCAGGTCTCGCCTTTGCGCGGCCTCGGCAAGCGCTCGTCGCAAAACCTGGGGTACTTCGCTCCAGGGCGGGATTCGAATGCGCCTCAGGTACTGGGCCTGAAAGCGCAGGTATCCTCCGCGCATCCTAGTTGAATAGGCGGCCACGAAAAGCCGGGCCAGGCTCGAGCGCAAAACCGCCTGCAAAGCGTGCAGATCCCATGTTTCAGAGGTTACGTAGTACAGGTTGTGGTGTGGATAAAACGCCCCTTTCTCGAACACCACGTGTGCTGTTCCCTTGATGTCGGGAATCAGCAGCTTGGGGGTTCTGGCCAGCGAGGGGATAATGCGGTCGATGGTGCGGTACCACTGCGCAGGGGAGCGCCGGGCGCAGTAGCGGCCTGCGATCAGCTCCCTTCGCGCCTCGAGGTAGGCCTGCAGGCGGGGGTAGCGCCGCAGGTCTACCAGGTGGCCCTCCTCGTCAAAAGGGTTCACCAGGCCCTTTCCCTGCCACCGCACCTCGCCATCTAGGATGTCCTGGGTGGTGACCAGCGGCAGCTTGCGCTCAGGTTCCACCTCGAGGCTTTCGTAATCACCAATGAAGGCTTTGTCTGCGCCAGTGGCTACCCCAATGCCTACCTTGCAACCCACTTCCTCGATGGTCGGGAAGCGCTCTTCGAGCCTGCGAAGGAGGGCCACCCGGTGGGGTGCCTCGAGCAGCCAGGGGGCTGTGCCACGGGCAACCTGGGCCAGCTCCTGCACCCCGCTGTCCTGCGGCAGCCTTGGGGCCCGCAGCGCCTGGGCCAGCCTGCTCAGCTCGTTTGGCTCGAGGCGGGGCCGGTAAAAAACGCGTGTTGGACCGGGTTTGTCCCGGCTGATAACGGTGATGGCGGGGTAGGCCGTTACGCTGGAACGAAAGGCTGGTGTGTCGCTCATATCGACGTAGATCTTGAGGTGAAAGTTTTCCGCTACCAGCTTGCGCAGCGGGCCCCCGTAGCGGTTTTTAACCCAGCGGTTGGCGCAGATGAAGCCCAGCGTGCCGCCTTCGGCCAGCAGGTGCAGCGAGCGCTCGATAAACGGGATGTAAAGGTCAGCGCGGTCATAAATGGTGGCGTAGCGGCTTCGGTAGGCCGACAATAGCGCAGCAGGAATCATCTCCTGGCGCACGTAAGGGGGGTTTCCCACCACAAAGTCGAAGGGACCCTCGATGGGGGTGAGCAAAAAATCACCCTGAACCAGCCAGCGGTCTGCCAGGGCGGTAGCGGTTTGCCTGCTCAGCCCTTCCTGCTCTAGCAAGGCTATGACATCTGTACGGGTCGCGTCGAAGGTTTCGCGGTGCAGCTCAACCGCCTTGATGGCCTGGGCCAGCTCGTCCAGTGCGGCACGGGGCCGTCCCCTGGCCCGCCAGGCCGATAGCAGCCGGCGTATGATGGCAAAAAGAAAATCGCCCCCACCAAAAGATGGTTCCAGGATGCGTTTATGTTGCAGCGGCAGGTTGTCGGTGTAACCGCTGAGATCCAGGATGAACTCGACCACCTCAGGACGGGTGAAGACGGCGCCTAAAGGGGCCCCGTTGGCCCCCGACAGAGGCTCTATGGCCGAGGCGAGATGTGCGTCTGGGTCAAAAAAAGTGGAGGTCATAACAGGCCCCAAGGTGTCGCTCAAAACCCTACTGTAGCGGATGGTCATTTTCCAGGTACTCCAATACCCCTCGGGCCACACCGTAGCTGATGCGGTCGAGGTAGTGGGGGTTGCGCAGGTTCTGGCTTTCGAGGGGATGGCTCAGGTAGCCCACTTCGACCAGTATGGCCGGGACGCTGGTGTAGCGGATGACGAAGTAATCGGCGCTGCGCACCCCACGGTTGACGGCCGCGGTGGCCCCCAGTGTGTATGAAAGCACCCGGCTGGCCAGGGTGCGCGAGAGCTCCATGCGGCGGGCGGAGTTCATCTGGGGGGTGGGGGTGGGCAGGTTTTGCGGCGGGATGGGGTTGACATCCTCGAGGCTGGGCTGGGTGCCTGGGTCAAGTGGTTCCACTTGCGTAGAGGGAGGCTGGGCGGCGGCGAGCGCATCCAACGGGCTGGGCGCAACGGCGATGGGCGGGGTGGGGGCTAGGGGTGCTGGCGGTGGAAAGAAAGGGCGGGCCGAGGAGGGGCCAAAGTAGTAGACCTCGAGGCCGCACCAGCCGTCGGCGCGGGCTGGCACGGTGGCGTTGGCATGGATGGAGACGAAGAGGTCTTTGCCCTCGGCCAGGGCTACGCGCTGGGTTAGGTCGGTACGCTTGTCTGACGAAAAAGCCGCATCGCTTTCGCGGGTCATGGTGACGTCCACGCCCGCGTTTTGCAAAAAGCGGCGCACCCGCAGGGCCACCTCGAGGTTCACCGCCTTTTCGACTACCGGCCCCATAGCCCCAGGGTCGGGGCCGCCGTGCCCGGCGTCCACCACCACCGCAAAACGCCGCCCACCCGCCTTCACGAAGCGAAACTCCGGAAAGGCTGGCAGCGGGCTGGTATCCACAAAAGCCCCCGAGAGGTCAATGACCAGGCGCTGTCCGTCGCCTTGCAGGGCTGCCAGGGTCATGGTGCGGTAGCCGGAGCGGGGCGTAACCCCCTGGGGGGTGAGCAGGATTAGCACCGCCTTGTCTTCGTGCTGCTCGAGCACATACCCGGCCAGCTCGGGCTGGCTCACGAAGTGAATCCCCGGCTCGACCTGCTGATCGGGCAGGGTTACGCGCAGGGCTGCCCCCAGGGGTTCGATGGTGTAGGTTGCTTCTTTGGGCAAGTCCAGTACCACCCTGGTAAAGCCAGGCTGGTCGCCGACACGTATGGGCGGCAGGTTTTGACCCCAGACGCTGGAACTAAGGAGCGCAGGCAAAAAGAACCACAGACGGGAAAGGTGCCTCATCAAAATCGCCTTAGTTTAAGCCGACTGGACAATTCAGGATGAGCACAACCTGGGGCGTTCAAAATGCAACCTGGGTAGCATAGCCCCCAGCAAAGGCTGTTAGGCTAATCTCACCAAAAGGAGGTTGTGTGTTAGACCAAGCATTGGTAGGTGATGTGCTACGGCGGGCCCGACAAGGTGGGGCCGACTTTGCGGAGCTCTACGTGGAACGTTGGCGGCGGCGGGCCATGCGGGTGCTTTCGGGTGAGGTGAAGGAGGCCACTGGCGGCCTCGAGTACGGGGCCGGGTTGCGGCTCTTTTACGGTACGGAGGTAGTCTACGCCTATACCAACGACCTGAGCCCTGCGAGCCTGCTCGAGGTGGCCGATACCCTGGTCAGGCTCAAGGGCAGCGCGGGCCAGGTGGATGCCCAGGGCATAGGCGGCCTCGACTTTCGCAAGACGGTGGCCCAGGGGCTGCACGCCCCCCAGATTCCCTTTACCGCTAAGGACAAGCGCTACCGCCTCGAGCGCATCCTCGAGGCCGAGGCCGGGGCCAGGGTAGGGCCGCAGATCAAGCAGGTGCAGACCAATCTATTGGAGTGGGAACAGGAAGTACTGGTGGCTACCAGCGAGGGTGCCTGGGCCGAAGACCGTCGGGTACGCACCCGCTTGGCCATAACCGCCATCGCCCAGGATGAGTCGGGGATGCAAACCGGATCGGCTGGGCCGGGGCTGAGCGTGGGCCTCGAGCTCTTCGACCGCTACCCCCCCGCCGAGGTGGGGCGCAGGGCCGGCCTGCAAGCCCTGACCAACCTGCGGGCCAAACCGGCCCCCGCCGGTACCATGCCGGTGGTGATTGGCAACGGCTTTGGCGGGGTGATCTTCCACGAGGCCCTGGGTCACCTGCTGGAGACCACCTCGGTGGCCAAAAAAGCCAGCGTGCTCTCCGACAAACTGGGCGAAAAAGTGGCCTCGGACTGCGTGACCTACATCGACGACGGCACCACCCCCCACGGCTGGGGCTCGCAGGAGTTCGACGACGAAGGTCGGCCCACCGAGCGCACCGTGCTGATCGAGAATGGGGTGCTCAAAAGCTACATGGTGGACCGGCTGGGCAGCTTGCTCACCGGCTACCGCCCCACCGGCTCGGGCCGCCGCCAGGACTACACCTTCGCCCCCACCAGCCGCATGCGCAATACCTTTATCGCCCCCGGCGCCACCCCCAAGGAAAAGCTCTTCGAGGGCATCGAGTATGGCCTCTACGCCGCCGATATGGGCGGGGGGCAGGTGCGGCCCGGCTCGGGCGAGTACAACTTTGGGGTTAAGGAGGGCTACATCATCCGCCACGGGCGCATCGAGGAACCGGTGCGGGGGGCCATGCTGGTGGGCAAGGGCCCCGAGAGCATTCAGAAAATTGTGGCGGTCTCGGACGACCTCGAGACGGGCCCCGGCATGTGCGGCTCGCTTTCCGGTAGCCTGCCGGTGGAGGTGGGCCAGCCCCACCTGCTGATCTCGGAAATTGTGGTGGGAGGACAGGCTTGAAGCTGGGGGATAGAACCATGACTTTTGAAGAAGCCAGAGATTATCTGTTGCAAAAGGCCCGTGCCATGGGCATTGACGCCGAGGTGCTGGCCACCTATAGCCGCGAGCTAACCATCCAGGCCCACGGCGGCAAGGTGGAAGAAATTACCCAGGCCACCCAGGGTGGGCTGGGGGTGCGGGTGGTGGTGCAGGGCAAGACCGGCTACGCCTATACCGAGGAGCGCACCCCAGAGGCCCTCGACTGGGTGCTGCAGGAGGCCCACGAAAACGCCCTTTTGCAGTCCGAGACGGGGGGTTTCTTGCCGACTGGGGGCGAGCTGGGCCGCCATGACCTCTTGGGTGAGGGGCTTTCGGCCCCGCTCGAGCACAAGCGCCAGGCGGCGCTGGACCTCGAGGCCGGTCTGCGGGCCGACCCCAGGGTTTTGCAGGTGCAGATGACCCGTTACTCCGAGCAGGAGACCCAGGCCACGCTGGGCTCCACCCGAGGGGTTGCGGGGGCTTTTCGCAACGGCTACGCCCTGCTCCTGACCAGCGCGGTGATGGGCGAGGGGAAGAGCCTCAAGCAGGGCTGGGAGTTCGACCTGGCCAAAGAGTTTCATGCCCTCGAGCCGGGCCGCACCGCCCAGCAGTTCCTCCACCATACCGGACGCCTGCTGGGGGCCCGCCCCCTCCAAACCGGGCGCTACAAGGCCTATTTTGAGCCCAAGGCCTTTGCCCAACTGGTGGGCATGATGGGCTGGTTTTTGCTCTCGGCCAAAAACGTGCTCGAGGGCAAGAGCCTGCTGGCGGGCCGAGTGGGGCAGAAAATCGCCTCGGAAATCTTCACCCTGGTTGATGACCCCACCCTGCCGGACGGCCTGGCCTCGCGCCCCTTCGACGCCGAGGGCACCCCAGCCCGCCGCACGGTGTTTATCGAGAACGGCATCCTGCGCACCTTTGCCCACAACTCCGAGACCGCCCGGAAGATGGGGGTGGAAAATACCGGCCACGCGGCGCGCAGCTACAAGGGGGTGCTGGGCATTGCCCCCACCAACCTGTTCGTGCAGCCCGGCCAAGGGGTGCAGATGGACAACGGCATCGTGGTCACCGACCTGATGGGCCTGCACGCCGGGGCCAACCCCATCTCGGGGGAGTTCAGCCTGCAAGCCCTGGGCCTCAGGGTGGAAGGTAGTGAGGTGGCCTACCCGGTGGAGAACTTCACGGTGGCCGGCAACTTCTTGGAGCTGCTCAGCCGCATCACCGCCCTGGGCCGCGAGCTCGAGTGGAACCCCATGATGGGCATGGTGGGCTCGCCCATGGTCGAGGTGGCTGAGCTGTCCTTTGCCGGGGCTTGAGGGGGAATTCTGTACCTGGCGGGTGGCCCTACCATAGGTATATGGAAAAACTCGAGTACGTCCAGAAGAACCTCGAGGCCCTGGGCGAGCGCGACCCCCTGGAAGTGCTGGCGCAGACGCCTGAGCTGCTAACCGAGCTGTTCCCCCGCCTGGACATGCGCCGGGGTTGCGAACTAACCCACTGGACGGCGGGGGAGATCTACTGCCACCTGGCCGACCTCGAGATTGGCTACGGCTTCCGCCTGCGCCAGGCCCTGGCCGGCACCGAGGAGGCCAAGGCCTTCGACCACGACCGCTGGGGCATCCGCTACCGCAACTACGAGAGCTACTCGGCCAGGTTGGCCCTGGAGGCCTTTTGTGGCCTGCGGCGGTGGAACCTCGAGCTTTTGCGCAATCTGGAGCCGCAGGACTGGGACAAGGTGGCCTACCACCCCCAGCGCGGCCCCGAGACCATCGCTTTCATCATCAAGATGCTGGCCGGTCACGATCTGCGGCACTTGAAGGAGCTCGAGTACATCGCCTCGTATGTGGAGACGGGCTAATGTGGGTTACGAAACCTTCAAGTGGGGCGTTTCTGGGCCAACAAGCCCAAAAGCCTGGCCTTAACCATCGGCCATTCCTCGGCCAGAATGCTATACATCGCGCTGTCGCGGATGCCGCCATCGGCAGCGGGGCGATGGGCACGAAGAATCCCGTCGAGGTGCGCACCAAGCCGCTCGATGGCCTGGCGTGAGCGCAGGTTGCGGGTGTCGGTTTTCAGGGTAACCCGGCGTACCTGGAACACCTCGAAGGCATGGCGTAACATCAAGAGCTTGGCTTCGGTGTTGAGGCCAGTGCGCTGGGCCTGGGGGGCCAGCCAGGTGTGGCCGATTTCCACCGCATCGGGCCGATGGGGATGGTAATGAGGGCTGTCCTCAGGCCAGGGCCAGTACTCGAAGGTCATAAAGCGGGTGCTACCCACCACACAATTTCCCTGCTTGTCCACCGTTGCAAAGGGCAGGGCCTGTCCCTGGGTCTGTTCGTCCAGGGCTGCTTGAATATAGCGCCACATACCCACCTTCGACTTCGGCACGGTGGTATAAAGGTAGTCCTCGAGGCCGGCCAGAGCCAGGAACGCCGGAAGGTGCTGAAGGGTCAGGGGCTCGAGCCGAACGAGTTTGCCCTCCAAGGTGATGGGCTGTGTAAGGTGTGGGTTCATGCCTGTTCTAAACTCTTTTTCATCTGCCTGGCGACTGCCCGGTCACCGGGGTGGGGGCTTTGTTCCAGAGCTGCCACAACCCGCTCCTGGTCAGCTCGGCTACGGTTTTGCGAGAGCTTGAACTTGCCTTCTAGTCGGGTAATCTCGATCTGGAAAGCTACAATGCCTTTCATCATTCCGTACAGGTACTCTTGGGGAAGCTCGTCCATCTTCCACTGTTGTTCATATTGCCCAACCAGGTCGTGTAGGTGGGTTTTCACAACGGCGGGCTCCTCCACAATATGCAACTTGCCGTAGGCGTGGACGGTCATATAGTTCCAGGTAGGCACGCTGGGGTGTTTCTCGTACCAGGCAGGAGAGATAAAGCTATGGTCGCCCTGGAAAATGACTAGAACCTCTTCATTTTGAGCAAAAGTAGTCCACTGAGGATTGGCACGGGCCATGTGGCTGGCCAGCAGATTTCGTTCGGGGTAAACCGCAAAGGGTATATGGGTAGCAAAGGGCCTGTTTTCATGAACCGAGACGAGGGTGGCAAAGCTAAACCGCTGCATTAAGTCGAACAGCACCTCTGGGTTTGTTATGGCAAAGTGCTGGGGTAGATACATCCGTTCAGTATAGCCCTCCAGCACAGGGCTTGCAATGGGCATGTTGACAAAATGTCTGTATCTCGCCCCGATCGTTGAACAGCCCCTGTAGGGGAGAAGGGGGTTATCCTAGCGTACTACCGCGCTAGGTCATTCGATGGATGCCATAAACCAGATGGTTTTGTACCGGGTACACAAAATGCGAGGGGTCATAGTATTCTATGGGCACAACACAATCGAAACGATTGTTGATGAAGGAGGACGTACATGAAGATGAATCGTCGGCAAGTGCTTAAAGCTGGTTTGGCCGCTTCTACGGTATATAGCCCCTGGATGATTGCCCGTGCCCAGGCCCGGCCCGTCAAGCTGGCAGCCATTCTCCCCCTTACGGGCGCCTTTGCTTTTGCAGGTAACGCGGCCCTGGATGCTTTCCGCGATGCCGCCGACCGCATCAACGATGCAGGGGGTATCGGCGGCCGGCGTTTTGAATTGGTGGTTGAGGATGACGGCTACGACGTAGCCCGCGGAACGGCGGTTTTCAACCGCATCGTCCAGCGCGAAAGCCCCGAGGAGTTGGTCTTTGTCTATGGTGACTCCACCGGCCTTTCCAAGGCCTTAGCCCCGGAAATCACCCGCCTGCGCCTGCCCTATACCGCCACTTCGTTCTCCAACGAGCTGGCCGACCCCAACACCTACCCCACCATCTTTGTGTTTGGCCCCACCTACAACGACATGGCCGGTGCCCTGCTGCAACAGATTCGTCGCCAGAAAGGGCGCGGGGCCAAGATTTTCCTGTGCTACTCCAACTCCGAGTTCGGGCGTGATCCCATTCCTTTCATCAAAGAGCAGTCGGCCCGGCTGGGTTTCCAGATCGTAGGAGAGGAAGTAACCCCCCTGGCCATTGCCGATGCCACCCCCATCGTAACCAAGCTCCGCCAGGCCCAGCCCGACTTCGTCATTCTGCACGGCTATGTGCTCACGGTAGAGCCGCTGGTGGTGCGGGCCGCTCGCGAGCAGGGGATCAAAGCGACCTTCATGGGCACCTACTACTCGGCCGAGCTGGCCCTGATGCAGCGGGCCGGGGCTGCCGCCGATGGCTTTATCGTGACCTACCACAACGCCTACTACTACGACACTACGGTTCCAGCGGTAGAGCAAATTAGGGCGCTGCGCCGGGCCAAAGGCCGCGACCTCTCCTACCGCACCACCTACTACATGGGCTCCTGGATGGCCATGGATGTCATCGCCGAGGCCATGCGCCGGGCCCAGGCAGCAGGCAAGCTGACCCGCCCCGGCATGATTGAGGCCCTGGAGGGGCTGGGCGACTACAACGCCGGAGGCCAGGTGCGCAACATGCGTTGGGTGAATCGCCGGTTGCCCTTTACCAAGCTCTGGCGAGCCAACGTAAAAGATGGCCGCTTCGATGCCATTACCGACTGGGTAGACGGTTCAAAACTCTAGCTATCTTAGGAGCTCGAGGGTCAAGAGCAGACCGATGGTAGGCTCGAGGCCCTCGAGCCTACCGAATAACCTCTTTTGTAAGGAAAACATGGATCTGGCCTTAGTCATACAAACCGCCCTCAACGGTCTGGCCAATGGTGCGCTGTATGCCCTTATCGCCTCTGGCTTTGTGCTGGTTTATCGAGCAACCAGCGTGGTTAACTTCGCAATCGCGGAGTTCTTGCTCATTGGCGCCTACCTAACCTACACCATGTCGCTTTTTTTTCCCCTATGGCTGGCTATTTTGCTGGCGCTACCCCTGGCCTTTGCCTTTGGGGTGCTGGTAGAGCGGGGGTTTGTCCGGCCCCTGCTGGGGCGTAACGTGGTGGCCGTGATTATGGCGACCATTGGGCTGGCCGCCACCCTGGACGGTGCAACCCTACTGATTTGGGGCCCCGACCAGAAGGCCATGGGGGCTGCTGATGTTTCCCAGCTACCCAAGGAAATGCCCAACCTAGCCTTTAATCTGGGGGGCGTGTTTCTTTCCTCCAAAGCGGTGTGGGGTCTGATTCTGGCCCTGCCCCTGGCTATTTTGCTGGTGGTTGCGCTCAAGTATAGCCGTTACGGGGTGCTGCTGCGGGCGGTCTCGGAGAGCGAGACGGCTGCGCTGGCCATGGGCATCAATGCTCCTCGCGTGGTTGCGATGGCCTGGGGAATCTCGGCCATGACGGCCACGGTGGGTGGTGCTTTTCTGGCGGGGGCTGCGGGGGGTGGTGGGCCGGGGCACCACCTGGTGCTGCTGGGGCTGATCGTGTTCCCGGTGGCCATCCTGGGGGGGTTCGACTCGGTGCCGGGGGCAGTGGTGGCCGGTCTGATTATTGGTCTCATCGAGGCCTTCTCCCAGCTTTACCTCGAGTCCTTGCTGCCGGGCATAACCCAGGCCATCCCCTTCTTGATTGTGCTGCTGGTGCTTATGTTCCGCCCCTATGGACTGTTTGGGCAGCACCGCATCGAGCGGGTCTGAGCGAGTGGGCAGCCGATATCGAGCTTAAAACCTAAGGTTGCTATATGGCCGAAATAAACGTTGAAAACCTAAAAGTGGTCTACCGCGGGGTGATTCTGGCCTTGCAGGGTGTGAGTATGCGGGCCAGTGCTGGCGAGGCCATTGCCCTGCTGGGCCCCAACGGGGCCGGCAAGAGCACCCTGGTGCGGGCTATTTCAGGTCTACTGCCGCAGTACGATGGCCGGGTTCTGGACGGCAAAATTGTCATCAACGGCCAGGAAACCAACCACCTGCCTGCGCTCAAAGTAGCCGAGCTGGGTCTTACCGCAATCCTCGAGGGCCGACCGATTTTTCGCTACCTGACCGTTGTGGAAAACCTGCGGGCCGCGGGGCACAAACTAACCCAGCAGCGCCAAAAAGAAATCACCGACGAGATATTTACGCGCTTCCCTCGTATCTACGAGCGCCGCTTCGAGCAGGGTGGCTACCTTTCGGGTGGCGAGCAGCAGATGCTCTTGCTGGGCATGGCGCTGCTGACCGAGCCCAAAATTTTGGTGGTGGATGAGCCGAGCCTGGGCCTTTCGCCCAAGCTGACCGATGAGGTAATGCGGGTACTGGACGAGCTGCGCCGCGACAAGGGCCTGACCCTGGTGCTGGTCGAACAGAACGCCCGGGCTGCTTTCTCCATCGTGGAGCGGGTTTACGTAATGGAACAGGGCCGCGTGGTCTTCGAGGGCACTGCCCAGGAAGCCCAGGCCGACGCCGACGTGATGGAGTTCTACCTGGGGGGTGCGGTGGCCGGGGGCTTCTCGGAGGCCAAGCGCTACCGGAGGAGGAAGCGATGGGTGTAATTCTGAGAAAGAGCGCTATGAAGCAGCGCTTTAGCTGGAGCGCGAGCGGGGGAGAAGGGGCCTGCGCTGGCGCAATCCTGCTCCCCCAGGCGCTGCGGCCCCAGTCTGCCCTTTTGGGGAAGAAATCCCAGGTTGCAGTCTACCTGCCCTGGGCCTGGGCCCTGCAGGGAGGTCGGTATGTCTAAGGTGCTTTTGGAAGCCCAGGATCTGCACCTTGCCTTCCGGGGCGTCAAGGCCCTGGTGGGGGTGAGCTTTAGCGTGTCGGGGGGGGATTTTTTCGCGGTGATTGGCCCCAACGGCGCAGGCAAAACCAGCCTCCTGAATGTGCTGTCGGGCTTGTACAGGCCCCAGCAAGGGAAGGTGTTTTTTCTGGGCGAAGACCTGGCGGGCCAGAGCCCCCAGGTGCGGGTTCGCAAGGGGTTGGGCCGAACCTTTCAGAACCTCGAGCTCTTCCGGGGCATGACCGTGCTGGACAACGTCAAGCTGGGGGCCGAACTGGCCGTGGGGGGTTACACCGACCTGATGCCCAAAGCCCCGCTCGAGTGGAAAATACGCCGCCATGCCGAGGAAGTGCTGGACTACCTGCACCTCTCACCTTTCCGCCACGTGCCCGCAGGTGCGCTGCCCTACGGCCTACAAAAAAGGGTAGAGGTGGCACGGGCCCTGGCGGGACGCCCCAAACTACTCTTGCTCGACGAGCCCATGGCCGGCCTGAGCCTGGAAGAAAAGCAAGACCTGGCCCGCTTTTTGCTGGATGCGAGGCGCGAGTGGGGCGTTACCCTGGTACTGGTGGAGCACGACCTCAAGGCTGTGCTCGAGCTTTCTACCGGGGTGCTGGTTATGTCCTATGGTGAGGTCTTATACCAGGGTGCGCCTGCGGGGGTGCGGGAGAACCCGCGCGTGGCCGAGGCTTATCTGGGGAGGAGTGCATGATGTGCAGCAAATGCACCCTGAATCGGAAAGATCGCGGAGGTAGGCCATGACGCCCACTACCCTGATTGACTATCTGGCCCATCATGCCCAAACCAAGCCCCAGGCCCCAGCCCTGCGTGTCAAACGCCTGGGGGTGTGGGAAACCACTTCCTGGGCCCACCTACAAGAGAAGGTTGAGCAGCTTGCCGGGGGTCTGCTGCAATTGGGTTTGGAGCCGGGCAAGGTGCTGGCCATCCTGGGTCAGAACGCGCCGGAATGGGTGATCGCTGAAGTGGCAGCACAGACCGTGGGGGCCATGCCCATGGGCATCTATGCCGACGCCATGCCCGAGGAAGTGGGCTACTTTATCGAGTTCTCCGAGTGCGCTGGCATTGTGCTTTCGGATGAAGAACAGCTTGATAAGGTGTTGCCCCATCTGGATAAGCTAAAGTTCGTGCTGGTCTGGGAAGAGGCCGGCATGAGCAAATACTGGAACGAACAGGTGCGACCCTTTAGCAGCGTGCTGGAGCTGGGCCAGGCCGAAAAAAGCCGGCAGGCTGTGCAGGCTGCAAAAGCCCAGGTCAGGCCCGATACCGTGGCGCTTTTGGCCCCCACTTCCGGCACCACCGCCCGCAGCAAGCTGGCAATGCTCACGCACTCCCAGCTGATTGCCGGAGCCGAGGCGGGCCGCGAGACCATCAGCATCCGGGGCGGGGAGTGGGTGTTTTCGTACCTTCCGCTCCCCTGGATTGGCGAGCAGATGCTTACGGTGGTGCGCAGTCTAACCGATGGTACGGTGGTGCATTTTCCCGAGGACATCATCACCGTGCGGGAAGATGTCAAGGAAGTTCAACCCGACTTTTACCTGGCCCCTGCAAGGCTGTGGGAAGACTCCGCGGCCATCGTGCGCAGCCGCATGGAGGATGCCGACGGCCTCAAGAAGGCGGTCTACCGCTGGGGCATGGGGGTTTTGCTCGAGTGCGCCCAGCGCGAGTTCCGCAAAGAGCCCATTGGCTTTGGCCTGAACCTGGCCCGGGCCCTGGCCTATCCGCTGGTAGCCCGGCCAATCCGGGCCCGCATGGGTCTGGCCGCCTGCCGCATTGCCGCCACGGGCGGCGCTCCACTGGGCCCGGAGGTCTTCACCTTTTTCCGTGCCCTGGGTGTGGACATTCGTCAGGTTTACGGGCAGTCCGAAACCGCAGCCACCAGCGTAGCCCACCTGCCCGGCGATACGCCCCCCGAGACGGTGGGCAAGCCTTTGCGCAATACCCAGGTGCGCATCGCCGAAGACGGGGAGATTCAGGTCAAGGGTGGACAGGTATTTGCAGGCTACTTCAAGAACGAGGCTGCTACCAAAGAAACCTTTACCGAGGACGGTTGGTTCCGCACCGGAGATGCGGGGTTCTTTAACGAAAACGGCCATCTGGTGCTCCTGGGACGGCTCAAGGAGGTGGGTGCCCTGGCCGATGGTACCCGGTTTGCGCCGCAATTCCTGGAGAACCGTCTTAAGTACTCCCCCTACATCCGCGAAGCGGTGGTCATTGGTCATGCCAAGCCTTTTGTGACCGCCCTGATTGAGCTAGACCCCGAGAATACCCAGAACTGGGCGCGCAAACGCGGCATTGTGTTTTCCACCTATCAGAGCCTGACCTCTAACCCCCAGGTCTACGAGCTCATCGCCCAGGAGTTGCGCATGGCCTGCGAAAGCTTGCCTGAAGAGTTAAAGGTGCGCCGCTTTGCCATCCTGCCCAAAGAGCTGCACGCCGACGACGAGGAAATTACCCGTACCCGCAAGGTCAAGCGGGGCACAGTAGAGTCCCGTTATGCCAGTCTGCTGACCGCGCTCTACGACGGTTCCAAACAGGTAAAGGTCGTCCTGCCCATCCGCTACCTGGAAGGTGAAGGGACCCTCGAGGCCGAAGTGCAAATTGCCGATGTGGGTGAGCCGGTGGCGGCGCAAAAGGTGAAAGCGTGATGGAACATGGCAGAAACCGCAAAGATGCCCGTGTTGCTAAGGCAGGGTTCTCCTGCACCCTGGCACCGCTGGACTGCCCGATAGTGTCGAACCTCGAGGAGACCCAACCATGTACCGCTTGAGTCAAACCCTTACCGATGCCTTCAGCCGCCGTTTTTCTCGAACGGTGCGCGAAGACTATCGTCAAGACGAAGCCTATGCCAGTACGCCACAGGGGCGCTTTTGGCTGGTGGTGGCGATAATTGGTGTACTGGCACTTCCTTTGCTGCTGCCCCAGTATCCCTTGTTTGTAGCCACCCAGATTCTGGTGGCGGCCCTGGCAGGCTTGGGCTTGCACCTGCTGGTAGGTGGGGCGGGCCAGATTTCGCTGGGCCAGGCTGCCTTTGTGGGCATTGGCGCCTATACCTCGAGCCACCTTTCCGGTGATCTGGCCCCGCTGGGAATTTTGCTGGGCGGGCTGGCGGCTGCCAGTATCGGGATTGTGCTGGGCATACCCTCGTTGCGCATCAAAGGGGCCTACCTGGCCATTGCCACCCTGGCTTTTCAGTTCCTGGCCGACTACATATTCAAACGCTGGACCGACTTCACCGGCGGGGTGGCTGGGCGCAAGCTGCCAGCCGAAGGCACCTTTCTTGGGCTGCCCCTGGCCGACGACCGGGTGGTTTTCTACCTTGGGCTGGCTTTTGCCATCCCGATGTTTTTCTACGCCAAGCGCTTGCTCTCGACCCGTGCGGGTCGGGCCTGGTTTGCGGTGCGCGACAACGACCTCTCGGCCCAGCTCTCCGGCGTAGACCTGGTGCGCTCCAAGCTTACCGCTTTTGCCCTTTCGGCCTTCTACGGGGGCATTGCCGGGGGCATTTTGATGCACCTGATTGGGGCGGTTACCCCAGAGAACTTCGTACTGGCTTTTAGCATTCAGTATCTGGCCATTGTGATCGTGGGTGGGGCCGGCACGGTGTTGGGCGCGGTGTTGGGGGCCTTGTTTATCGTGCTGATTCCCGAGACCCTGAGCGTACTGGCCGGGGCTTTTGGGCCGCAGTACGTGGCCCAGCTTTCGGCCTGGCGCAGCGTGCTCTTTGGGGTGTTGATTCTGCTTTTCTTGATTCTAGAACCCAGGGGACTGGTGGGTTTGTGGGGTCGTATTCGGGATTACTTCCGAACCTGGCCACTGCCCTATTAAGCCTGCAGGCCAGCCCCCGACTGGATTTGGGCCCAGTAGAGGGTGGCTGGCTGCTTATTTATCGCACTCTTCACAGGCATGGCCTCTCATAAAGGAGGCCACTATCCTGTGCAGGGCGCAGTAGTAATGTTGATGACAGGTTCAAGGACTATGAAGGGCGCTAACCTTTGATAAGGAATGTCTTTGATTTGTTCTTTTTCTGGGGTTCCCGCCTGAAGCGCGGGTAGTAATACCGGATTCAAAAAGATAATCTTCAAATAAAAAGCGCTAAGAGGCTATCTTTTTGAATCCTAGAGCACTCCCTTCGGTCGGGTTAGTTCGACACCGTTCGGTGACGAACTAACCGAATCTGGTATAACAGCTTGAAAAACGATGATGCTTCAACAATCCCCAACGGAACGATTCAGGCGGGGTTCATATGACGACCTGGATGTGGGTTCATTTCCAGGTAAGCCACACCGGGGTACTGGCATCACCGCACTTTGATGGGCGGGCCTTTTGTGCTCTTTACCCTTAGCGGGTAAACTACGGGCATGGTGGACTACGACCTTTCCGAATCGGCCCTGGTCAGCCTGGTAACGCTGGCCCTGGAAGGGCAAAAGGGGCTGCGGCTGGCCCAGGCGGGTAGCCGGAGTGTGGGCGACGTGCTTTCGGGGCGCCGCTCACGTCCGGTACGTATCGAGCGTGAGGGCGAGACACTGGTGGTGGATTTGAACGTGAGTGTGGACTACGGCAAGTCTGTAATAGAGGCAGCCAAGGAAGCCCAGCGTACTGTTGGCGACGCTCTAACAGCCTCTACGGGTCTCAAGGTTAAGGCCGTTAATGTTACGGTGGTGGCTGTTGAATATAAGGAGTCCAATGCAGCCTAGCATGGCTTTTGGTAGGAACTACCTCAGATTCAGCGCTCAAATGAGCGTGCAGCGGCTGTTCTTTGCCGCCGGCAAGGATGGCAAAAATTGCCCCAGGGAAAGGCTGCAAGCTTGCTTTGCTGCTTCTCGCGCGAGTTGGAGGCCAGATGCGGCGTAAGGCGCGTGAGCTGGTCTTCAAGGTGCTTTTTGAGCACGCAGTGGGTGGGGTTCCGCTCGAGGCGGCCTGGCAGCACGCTACCCAGGAGGTAGAACCCGAGGAGTCCGACCAGGACGCCGATGTGCTCGACGGTGAGGGGCTTTCTTTTGCCCATCGCCTGGTGCAGGGCTACCAGGCCCAACAACAAACCGTGGACGAGGTGCTGGCAAGCACCATCGAAGGCTGGAGCTTTGGCCAGATGGCCAAGACCGACCTGGCGGTCTTGCGGCTGGCTGCCTATGAGATGCTCTTTGAGCCTACGCCCTATGCGCCCCTTATCGAAGTGGCGGTCAAGATTGCCAAGCGCTACGGCGGTGAAGACTCCGGGCGCTTTGTGAACGGAGTACTGGCCCGCCTGCTCAAACGCATCGAAGCGGGCGAGTTGTCGGCAGTAACCAAGAACGAGTAAATCGCCGTTTGCGTCAAACAATCCAAGAGGTGGCCCATGCTTGAACTATCCGGCCCTCCTGTAGCGGAGGCTGTTTATCAGGAGCTGCAAGACCTGCTCTCTAAGCTGCCTTATGTGCCTCACCTGCGGGTGGTGCGGCTGGGGGAAGACCCGGCCTCGGTTGCCTATGTGCGGCTAAAAGACCGACAGGCCAAAAAACTGGGTCTGTCCAGCCAGGTGGATGTGTTTCCCGAAAGCACTTCCCAGGAAGAACTCCTGGCCCACATCGCCCAGCTCAACGCCGACCCCGAGGTGGATGGCATCCTGGTGCAGTCGCCGGTGCCTAAACAGGTAGACTTCAACACCGTGCTGGAAACCATCAACCCCCTGAAGGACGTGGATGGCCTGACCCCGGTTAACGCCGGGCGAATGTGGATGGGCCTGGAAGCCCTGGAATCCTGCACGCCCGCCGGGGTCATGCGTATCCTGAAGCACTACCAGATTCCACTGGCGGGCAAGGAGGTGGTGATTGTGGGGCGCAGCAACCTGGTGGGCAAGCCCCTGGCCGCCATGATGCTGCGGGAAAATGCCACCGTGACCCTGGCTCACTCGCGCACCCACGACCTAGCCGGTGTGTGTCGCCGGGCCGAGGTGCTGGTGGCTGCGGTGGGGAAAGCGGGCCTCATTACGCCCGAGATGGTACGGCCTGGGGCAGTGGTGGTGGATGTGGGCATCAACCGGGTGGGCCAGAACGCCAAGGGCCGTGACATCCTGGTGGGGGACGTGGCCCCCGAGGTGGCTACGGTAGCCTCGGCCATGACCCCGGTTCCGGGAGGGGTGGGGCCCATGACGGTAGCCATGCTTTTGCACAATACAGTAGTGGCGGCCATGCGGCGGCGGGCAAGATATGCGGGCTGACTGTTGCAGCCATTATTCCCGCATGGGCAGCACCAAGGGGTAGAATCTAGCAGGTAGCTCTGATTATGGGTGATTTGCTCTCCAACCAGGTGCTCTGGACAGCCATTCTGGCCAGTGTTTTTGCCCAGCTTCTCAAGCTTTTTATCTACTATCTGGTTGAGCGCCGCTGGGAGTGGGAGCGCCTGGCCGAGACCGGGGGCATGCCTTCCTCCCACTCGGCTACGGTGGCTGCTCTGGCTACCGGGGTGGGCATTACCGAGGGGCTGGGAAGCGCTTTTTTTGCTATTGCGGTGGTGCTGGCTATCATCGTGATGTACGACGCCACCGGCATCCGCCGGGCAGCAGGGCTTCACGCCGAACGCCTGAACGACCTGTTTGAAGAGTTTCGCGCAGTCTTTGAACATGGCCCGCGGCCCGAGCCCCTAAAAGAACTGCTGGGCCACACCTACCTCGAGGTTGCCGTCGGCGCTATTTTGGGCATTCTTTTTGCGCTGCTTAGTTTTAGCCTGCTGTAAACCACGGGTGGTGGCTGACCTGGGGGGGGTATGGGCCAGGATGGGTGGCTTGTGGTAGCTTTTGGGTGATCCAATATGAAGCGACTCTGCTGGCTGCTCATCGCATTGGGTTTTCCCGCCTTTGCGCAGCCTGCCGCCCGGCTGGAGGAGCAAGTTCTCTCGCTTCTGAACGAAGCCCGGGCCAGGGGTGTGGCCTGCCGTGGGGGTGGGGGTGGGTATAGCCTCCCGCCTTTGCGCTACGAGGCAACCCTGGCTCAAGCTGCCAAAAGCCATGCCCTCAATATGGGGCGCTATGGCTTCATGTCGCACTATTTTAGAGGGGTGGGGCCACGGGTGCGGGTCGCCAGGGCTGGCTATGGCTATTTACGCATGTCGGAGATTATCTTCAGGGGCCGCAGCAGCGACCCGGCTCGGGCCGTGCGCTGGTGGCTGCGTTCGCCGGTGCACTGCCGGGCGATCATGAACCCCCACTACACCGAAGCAGGCGCGGGGCTCTCGAAAGCTGGTCATGCCTGGGCGGTGGTGCTGGCCCAGCCGCGCTAGCCTTGCCGTTGCACCAGGCGCATAATGACCAGCATCCCAATGCTCTGAATGAGCGGGAACGACATCAGGGTGAGCGCCCCCGGCCACAGGGCAAAAAGTCCCACCGGAACGATAGTAGCGACTACGCCAATCCACATTAGCTCGGTGCGGTTTCGTTCCCGCAGAAGCCGGTAGATGATGTAGTTGTTGAAAGCAGCAAACACCAGCAGCAAGGCCCAGGCCAACACAAAGGCATTCACGGTGATGTTCATCACCCAACATTGTACGATGCGTGAGTTCGGTAGCCTCTGCACTTGATAACTGCCTGGTCGAGCAATAAACTTATACCCAGTACAATTTTTACTCGCTCGAAGGGAGCCCCATGCTGACTACCCCAGAAAAAATCCTTTTCTTGCTGCTGGTGCTGGCCTCGCTTTATTTTGGTGGAGGAGCGCTTTACCGCGTTTACAAAGCCATCCGTCGGGGCCAGCCGGAAGATCGCTTCGACAACCTGCCGGCTCGAGTGGGCCGGGCCCTCTGGCAGACCCTCACCATGCAGACGGTCTTCAAGAAGCGGCCCTGGGTGAGCCTGTTGCACGCTTTTGTGTTCTATGGCTTTGTGTTTTACCTGAGCGTGAACCTGGTGGACGTGCTCGAGGGTTTCTTGCCCTTCAAGGCCCGGGGTGGTTTCTGGAATGGCTACAATCTGATGGCCGACATCCTCACTGCTCTGATCCTTCTCGGCATTATCGGCCTTCTCATTCGGCGCTACTCCAGCCTGGGGCGCAAGACTTTTAGCTGGAACGAGAAGACCCTTCTGCACGAGAATGTGCGCAAGGGTATTCCCACCGATAGCGCGATTGTGGGTGGTTTTATTCTTTTTCATGTGGGCAGCCGCCTGCTGCACAAAGCCGCCCAGGCCGCTAACCTCGAGTACGGCCCCGACCCCTTCCAACCGGTAGCCAGTCTGGCCAGCAACCTGTTCATGTGGGTGGATGTAGACCGGCTGGTGGTCCTGGAGCACCTTTTTTGGTGGTTTGCCATCGGCTCGATTCTGGTATTTATTCCTTATTTTGCCCGCTCCAAGCACATTCACCTGTTCCTGGCTCCCCTCAACCTGGCCTTCAAGAAGGAAAAGCCAGGGGCCCTGCTGCCCATCGCCAAAGACTTTGAAGAGCTGGAAAAGCTCGAGAAGTTTGGAGTGGCTAAGCTCGAGGACTTCACCTGGCCCCGCCTGCTGGATGCCTATAGCTGCATCATGTGCAACCGCTGCCAGGAGGTCTGCCCGGCCTACACCACCGGCAAGGCCCTTTCGCCCTCGGCCATCCTCATCAACGAGCGCTACGAGCTCAACCAAATTCTGCCGGCCTTTGCCGCGGGGCAGGAGAGCCCCCGCCCCCTGCTGGACTTTGCCCTGAATGAAGAAGCCCTCTGGGCCTGTACGACCTGCAACGCCTGTGTGGAGGTCTGCCCGGTCGGCAACGAGCCCATGCTGCACATCCTGGATGTGCGGCGCGAGCAGGTGATGATGCAGGGCGAGTTTCCATCGCAGCTGAACAACGCTTTCAAAGGCATGGAGCGCAACGGCAACCCCTGGAACCTGGGGGCGGACAAACGTCTGGCCTGGGCCGAAGGGCTACCCTTCCAGGTCAAGACGATAAGTGAGAACCCCGAGGCCGAGGTGCTCTACTGGGTGGGCTGTGCACCCGCCTACGACCCCAGGGCCCAGAAGACCGCCCGGGCTTTTGCCGAAATTCTGCACGAGTCCGGTGTGAGCTGGGCAGTGCTGGGCAAGCAAGAAAAATGCACGGGGGACGCGGCCCGGCGGGCCGGCAACGAGTTCTTGTTCATGCAGTTGGCTACAGAAAATGTGGAGACCTTAAACGCCGCCATGGAGGCCCGGCCCAAGACCATCGTGACCACCTGTCCGCACTGCTTCCACACCCTGGCCAACGAGTACAAGGACTTTGGCGGCCACTATACCGTCAAGCACCACACCGACTATATCGCCGAGCTGATTGATGCCAGGAAGCTCGAGCTGCTTCCCATGAGCGGCGCGGTCACCTACCACGACCCCTGCTACCTGGGCCGGCACAACGGCGTACTGCAAGAACCCCGCCAGGTCATCCAGGCTACCGGGTTGGCGCTACAGGAACCCCCCCGCCACGGCAAGGATAGCTTCTGCTGTGGGGCGGGCGGGGCGCAGTTCTGGAAAGAAGAAGAGCCCGGCAACGAACGAGTTTCCACCCACCGCTACCGCGAGCTAAAGGCCACCGGGGCCGAGACCATTGCGGTGGGCTGCCCCTTCTGTATGCAGATGATGAACCTCGAGACCGCCCAGGAGCCTGAAGGCGAGGCCCCTCGGGTGCTGGACGTCTCCGAGTTGGTGGTAGAGCGCCTGAAGAGCAAGCAAACCGGCCCGGCCACCGATTAGTCGGCGCTTTTCCTGTGAATCTGTTCTGGCCCGGTGTTTGAGCCAGGCGGGAGGAAAGTAAGAATCGCTGGGTGTTGAAGTTCGGGTTGCAAACTGGGTAGACTGGCCTCGTACCTGATGAATCCCCGATGGGCTCGCCCTGGCGAGGTCTCACAGCGTGGGCGCCGGTACAGGCCGAGACTGCAAAGTAGCTCGGCGCAAAACAGGAGGCCAATAATGGCAAAAATCCGTCTGGAGCACATCTACAAGAGGTATGGCGGCAAGGTAACAGCGGTCAAGGACTTCAACCTCGAGACCGAAGACGGCGAGTTTGTGGTGTTTGTAGGCCCCTCGGGCTGCGGCAAGACCACCACCCTGCGCATGATTGCCGGTCTGGAAGACATCACCGAGGGCAAGCTCTACATCGGCGAGCGCTTGGTCAACGATGTGCCGCCCAAAGACCGCGATATCGCCATGGTCTTCCAGAACTACGCCCTCTACCCCCACATGAACGTCTACGAGAACATGGCCTTTGGCCTGCGGCTGCGCCGGGTTCCCAAGGACGAAATTGACCGTCGGGTCAAGGAAGCTGCCCGCATCATCAAAATTGACCACCTCCTGCACCGCAAGCCCCGCGAACTCTCGGGTGGGCAGCGCCAGCGGGTGGCCATGGGCCGGGCCATCGTGCGGGAACCCAAGGTGTTCTTGTTCGACGAGCCGCTTTCCAACCTCGATGCTAAGCTGCGTGTGGAGATGCGAGCGGAAATTTCCAAGCTCCAGCGCCGCCTGGGTGTGACCACCGTCTACGTGACCCACGACCAGGTCGAGGCCATGACCCTGGGCCAGCGGATTGTGGTCATGAAGGACGGTGAGATGTTGCAGGTAGACACCCCCCTCAACCTCTACGACTTCCCCGAGACCAAGTTTGTGGCAGGCTTTATCGGCTCCCCCTCCATGAACTTCATCCGCTCGAGGGTGCAGGTAGAGGGTGGCAGTGCCTACTTTGTGGGGGAGGGCTTCAAGATAAAGGCCAACGAGACCCTGGGTGCCAGCCTGCTGCCTTACAACGGCAAGGAAGTCTGGATGGGCGTTCGCCCCGAACACCTTGGACTCAAGGGCTGGACCCCCATTCCTGAAGGGGAGAATGTTATCAAAGGGAAGGTTGAAGTGGTGGAGCCTCTGGGCGCCGACACCGAAGTGCATGTTGATGTAGCAGGTAACATGCTGACCGCCAAGGTAGATGGTCACGCCATGGTGCTACCCAGCGATGCAGTCGAACTCCTGGTGGATACCAGCAAGCTGCACGCCTTCGAAGTGGACGGCCACGAAAAAGCCATTGGCCACGCTACGGTCAAAGACAGCCGCTCGGTGACCCGAGTTTAGCGCTTTTCTTTGCAGGGCGCACAAACACTGGATCAGGTCATAAGATTTTTAGCCCCGCCTGAGGCGCAGTGAGTAACAGCCTGAAAAACCACAGTGCTCCAACAATCCCTAGCGGAGCGATTCAGGCGGGGTTCATACCACAAATCTCCTGCCACACCCGGCATTTGGGGGCGGAAATTGCCCGGCTGCGAAGCCTACCCAGGCCAGGCCCTGCAGCGTATGATTGGCTTTGTGAGTCGAGCTTTTGTGATTGGAATTGCTGGAGGAACCGGTAGCGGCAAGACCACCGTAACTGAGGCGGTGATGGGCGCGGTAGGGCCAGAGCAGGTGGCCCTGCTGCCGATGGACAACTACTACAAAGACAACGCCCACCTGCCTTTTGAAGAGCGCCTCAAGCTGAGCTACGACCACCCCGATGCGTTCGACCTCGAGCTTTATCTATCACACATCCGGCAGCTGGCGGCGGGTCAGCCGGTCTCGGTTCCGGTTTACTCCTTCAAGGAATACACCCGTTCCCCTGAGACCATTCTGGTCAAGCCCGCCCCGGTGGTGGTGCTCGAGGGCATCATGCTGCTGGTGGATGCTACCCTCCGTGCCCAGATGAACCTTAAGGTTTTTGTGGACACCGACGCCGATGTGCGCTTTATCCGGCGTTTGCAGCGCGATATTGTCGAGCGCGGGCGCACTGCCCAGAGCGTGATCCAGCAATACCTCGAGCAGGTGCGCCCCATGCACCTATCCTTTGTGGAGCCCTCCAAGCGTTATGCCGACGTGATTATCCCCCACGGGGGGCATAATGAAGAGGCTCTGGCCATGCTGACCGCACGGGTGCGCAGCCTGGTGCAGGACAACAAAGTGGGGCAGGGGAGATGGTTGTGAACCCGCGGGGCTTATTGCGTATAGCGGTGCTGCTTTCAGCGCTGCTGAGCCTGCCCGCACTGTTCCCCCGGATGCAGGTCGAGCGTCCGGGGCCGGTGGTGCTCATTATGGACGGTGAAGAAGTGGCAGATCAGGCCCGCTTCACCGGCAAAGCCTTCTTGCAGCTCATGCAGGAGTACCGGGCTTTGGGGGTGCAGGGGGCTGCGCTGTACGAGCAATCGGTGCGCAATTGGGTAAACCGGGGCCTCCTGACCTTTCACTCTGCCAACACCCTGCAATTGCTTTACCCCAACGCCCAGATCAAGCCAGGGTGGTTCTACCTGACGGGCCCGGCCGACCTGCTGGATGCCATAGTGGCCCGCTGGAATATTCCCACCGAGCGGGTTTTGATCGGAACCCAGACCTGGCTGGCCACCCCGGTTAACGTAGACATTTTCCCTGCCGGTTACGACCTGGCCCTGGCCCGTGAACTAAAGGCCCAGGGCTTTTACATCGTGGCCCGGCCCTTCGACCACCCCTACCGCAAATACGACGTGGAGCTGGTTCCTCCCGAGACTGATGCGGTGGTGTTTGCTGGGCTGGATGTGTTGGGCTTCAAAGACCACCTAGACACGGTGGCGGTGGGTCTACAAGGCAAGCCCGTGGCCTGGATCGAGGGTACCCCCCAGCGGGGCTTTGCCCAGCTTGCCAAGACCCTGCCGGTCAAGCGGCTCTTTAGCATCCGTCCGGAGTGGCAGGACAAACTCTCGCCCGCCGAGACCGCCGACAAGTTTGTGCTGGCGGCCCGCGAGCGGGGACACCAGCTGCTCTACCTGCGGCCCTACAAGCAGTCGGGCGATACCCAGGAATTCCTGACCATTTTGCAACGCGACCTGGAACGCTCGCGCATCCCCATCGGGGAACCCACGGCCCGCGACTTTAGCCCTTCACCGCTGCGCTTTGTGGCCTTGGCGGGGGTTGTGGCCGGGCTGGCACTGCTGGTTATGGGCCTGCCCCAGCCTGTTGGCATCCCGGTTGCAGTGCTGCTGGTTCTGCTGGCTGTGGGGGTGGCTCGAGGTGATGCAGCGCCCTTGCTGGCCGCAATGGTTTTTCCTGCCCTGGGCTTTTTCGAGCGCCATCTGGCGGGGTTGCGCTTGTGGCTGGCAGCGGTGCTCTATTCACTGGCCGGGGTGGTCTTTCTGGCGGCTTTGGGCAGCACCCCCCAGAGCGTGCTGGGCCTGGATCCTTTCCGGGGGGTCTCGCTTACGCTGGTGGTGCCGCCCTTGCTAGTGGCCCTCTCGTTTCTGCCCAGCGACTACAAGCACGCCCTGAACTTCCTGTACAACTACCAGTTCAAGCTGGGCGAGGTGGCCATTGCCCTGGTGGGATTGGCGGTGGTGGCACTGGCCGTTTTGCGTCGGGGCAACGATGCGGCCCCCTCCATCGTGCCGGAGTGGGAGTTGCAGCTCAGGGCCTTTTTACAGGACGTGATGGTGCGCCCCCGCTTCAAGGAGATTTTCGCCCATGCCCTGGCTCCTATGGCCTTGCTCTTGCCCTGGCCCACCTGGATCAAAAACACCCTGCTGGTGCTGGTGGCGGTGGGGATGGGCTCCATCCTGAACACCTTTTCGCACTACCATACCCCCCTCAGCATCTCCTTTTTTCGAGTGCTGAATGGAATTCTGATTGGCGTCGTGCTGGGCTTGGTGGGGGTTTGGGTTTTCCGCCGCTTGCGCGAATGGTGGCTCAGGTAGAAACATCTAATGCCCGGCCGTGCCAAGATGGGAGAAATCTGGAGGGTTTGTATGCGCGTGGGGGTCAGCGGGTACTATGGCTTTCAAAATGCGGGCGATGAGGCCATCCTCGAGGCCATCGTTCAAGAGATTCGGGCGCGGGGCCACCAGACCGTGGTATTTTCCAACAACCCCAGCGAAACCGCCCAGCGCTACGGAGTGGAAGCCGTCAAGCGAACCCAACCCCTGGAAGTCTGGAAAGCCCTGGGCAAGGTAGATGTGCTCCTATCGGGCGGTGGGGGGTTGTTGCAAGACAAAACCTCTCGCCTGAGCCTGTGGTACTACCTGACCCTCATCGGACTGGCTCGGCGGCGGGGCAAACCGGTGTATGTGTTCAACCAGTCGCTGGGGCCTTTGAGCAGGGGTGGGGAAAGCCAGGTTAGAAGAGCCTTGCGGGGGCTGCCCTGTTATTTCCGCGACGAAGGCTCGCTCGAGTACGGGCGCAGCTTAGGGCTGGAGGTACACCTGGGCGCCGACCCCGCTTTGCTCCTGGCCCCACCACCTGTTGAACGTGAGCCCAACATGGTGGTGCTGGTTCCCAAGTACGGCACCGAAGAGGCCAACGCCAACCTGCACAAACTGGCCGACCGGCTGCGGGTGGAGGGCTACGATGTGGTGATACTGGCCTTGCAACCAGGCTTCGATGAGCCGGTACTGGAAAAGTTTAGTAGTTTCACCCGCGAACTGGCCTGGGATCCGCGCCGGGTGAGCTACCTGCTGGCCCAGGCGGGTTATGTGATCTCGGTGCGTCTGCACGGGGCCATTCTGGCCGCAGCGGCTGGCACACCCTTTGCGGGCATTGCCTACGACCCCAAGGTGGCCGGTTTTTGTCGCGATGCCGGGGCAGTCTATCTGGACATGCCCGGCGACCCCGATCTGCTGGCCTCGGCGGTGCTGACCCAGCGCCAGCCCAACTGGAAAGCGGTAGAGGCCATGAAGGCCCGTGCCCGCACCAGCTTTGACCAGGTGTTGTCCAGCAGCCGCCAGGGTAGGGTGAAGAGCTCGAGGTAATACCGGTACCGACCAGGCCGAAGGCCCAGAACGCTTCCTGGCAGCAAATACAAGCCAAAACCCCTTTTTGGCTTCTTTCGGAAACCGCAAGATCGTTTCCCAAACTGCCCTTGCCCTGCCCCATACCTAAAAACCGGGCTGGCTCACACAAACACACCGCCTTGCCCCCAGGTGCTCCGCAAATTATCGCACTCTTCACAGACGTGGCTTGCCATCTGGGAGGCCACTGTACTGTTCAGGACAAAGCAACCAAAGTTGTGAGCAGCTCAATATTTGTGAAGAGCGCTCTACAGCGGGATATTCCCGTGCTTCTTGTAAGGCCGCTCCTCTTGTTTGTTGGAGAGCATCTCGAGGTGCCGTACCAGAAGCCATCGGGTATCGGCGGGGTCAATTACGTCGTCAATGTAGCCCCGGCCTGCGGCCACATAGGGGTTGTCGAAGGCTTTTTTGTATTCGGCAATTTTGGCCTGGCGGGTGGCGGCGGGGTCGAGGGAGGACTGGATTTCCTTGCGATAGATGATGTTGGCGGCCCCCTCGGCGCCCATCACCGCCACTGCAGAGGTGGGCCAGGCCAGCACCACGTCGGCCCCCATATCGCGGGAGTTCATGGCCAGGTAAGCGCCGCCATAGCTCTTGCGGGTAATCAAGGTAATTTTGGGAACGGTGGCCTCGGCATAGGCATAAAGCATCTTGGCCCCGTGGCGGATGATGCCCTGGTGTTCCTGGGCCACGCCGGGCAGGAAACCGGTTACGTCCACCAGGGTCAGGATGGGAATGTTGAAGCTGTCGCAGGTGCGAATGAAGCGGGCGGCTTTGTCCGAGGCGTTGATATCCAGGGCTCCGGCCATAAAGCGGGGGTTGTTGGCTACAATCCCCACACTCTGGCCACCCAGATGGGCAAACCCTACAATGATGTTTTTGGCGAAGTTGGGGTGTAGCTCTAAAAACACCCCTTCGTCCACGAGGGTCTCGATAATCTGGTGCATGCTGTAAGGACGGCGGGGGTCGGGATGCACTATATCCAGCAGTTCGGGAGTTTTGCGGTTTTTGGGGTCGCTGCTTTGGCGTAGGGGGGGCTTTTCTTTGGCATTTTGCGGCAGGTAGACCAGAAGTTTTTTGACGGTGTCCAGCACGGCCTGATCCCCCTCGCACTCGAGGTGGGCCACCCCCGATTTGCTGGTGTGAACTTCCGAGCCGCCCAGCTGTTCAAAGGTAACTTCCTCGCGGGTCACACTCTTAATCACTTCCGGCCCGGTGATGAACATGTAGCTACTGCCTTTGCTCATCAGCACAAAGTCGGTGATGGCGGGGCTGTACACGGCCCCACCCGCGCAAGGCCCCAGTATGGCCGAGATCTGCGGCACCACGCCCGAGTAGATGGCGTTGCGGTAGAAGACTTCGCCGTAGCCCGATAGGCTGTCTACGCCTTCCTGGATGCGGGCCCCCGCCGAGTCGTTGAGACCGATGATGGGGGCACCTACCCTGGCGGCCATATCCATCACGCGGGCGATTTTCTGCCCATGTGTTTTTCCAAGGCTCCCGCCCAGTACGGTAAAATCCTGGCTGAAGACAAAAACTGTGCGGCCCCCAATTTGGCCGTAGCCAGTAACCACCCCATCGGCTGGGGCCTGCACCCCACGCATCAGCTCGCTTTCGGGGTGTTCGGCGAAGGGCAATAGCTCTACAAAAGTATTGGGGTCAAGCAGGTACTCGATGCGCTCACGGGCGGTCATTTTGCCTGCCTCGTGTTGCTTTTTGATTCGTTCTGGCCCTCCACCAGCGGTGATGCGTTTGCGCCTTTCTTCCATCTCGGCCAAAAGTTCTTCCATCCAGGCCCGCGTGTTATCTGCCATAGCGCTTGTATCTTACCAATGTGGAATGCCATTCGCGCGGCGTTTTTTATGTCAACCCAGTGCTTTGTGTCCGCTTTGCACCGGGTAGGGTGCGGCATTCAAGCCTGCAGAGGCTTTGGATCAAGGCTTCGAAAATGCCGTGCTGAACTCAAAGCAAACCCCGTATTGCTTACAAGGCTTGACTAGATTGCACTGGCCCCCTATACTTTCCATTGCTGTTTGCGGGGCTGTGGCGCAGTTGGGAGCGCGTCTGAATGGCATTCAGAAGGTCAGGGGTTCGAATCCCCTCAGCTCCACCAAAGAAAACCAGTCGAAACCCGTGGAAGTAGCCCACGGGTTTTGCTCTTTCGGGTGCGCCCGCTTTTTTCTGAGAACTGCCCTAACTCCCAACACGGTGGGCCAGCAAACGCAGACCAACCAACACCACGAAAACCGTACCCCCTTCGTGGGCCACCACCCCCATTGGCAGGGGTACCTTGCCGGCCAGGGCCAAGACCCCCACCACAACAATTACGCTAAGGGCAAAGCTTAGGTTGAAATAGACGGTACGGGCGGTGGCGCGGGCTAGTTGTTGGGCCCCCACCAGGCGGTTCAGGTCGTTTTTCATCAGCACCAGGTCGGCGCTCTCGAGCGAGACGTCGGAGCCTGCGGCCATCGAGACCCCCACGTCGGCGGCGTTTAGCGCGGGGGCATCGTTGAGGCCGTCGCCCACCATCACCACCGTGCCTTCCTGGCGCAGTTGTTTAATGCGCTCGAGCTTGTCCTCGGGCAAGAGCTCGGCATAAACCTCCTGGATGCCTACCTGCGCGGCGATGTGCTCGGCTACGGCTTTGCGGTCGCCGGTGAGCATGATGACCCGTGCGTCCTGCCGTTTTAGCCTGGCAATGGCCTGGGCAGCCTCTGGGCGGGGGGTATCGGCCACGCCCAGCAAGGCCATGGGGTGGTGATCGATTCCCAGTACGGCGGTGGTCAGGCCCCTATTCTCCATAGCCTGCAACTGGCGTTCGACCTGGGGCTTTAGGGCTACGCCCAGGCTTTCCAGCAGCCGCCGGTTGCCCACCCAGACCTGCCTACCATCGGCCAGGATCCCCACCACCCCATGGCCTCGCACGGCCCGTATCTCGCCGACCTCTGGGGTGGGGCCATCCCAGCTTTGGGCAATGGCCTGGGCGATGGGGTGCTCGCTGTAGCGCTCGATTCCGGCGGCCAGGGCCTTGGCTTCGGCTTCGGAGCCTTGCAGCACCTCTACCTGTACCAGTTTCATGCGCCCTTCGGTGAGGGTGCCGGTTTTGTCAAAAACGAAGATATTGGCTCTGGCCAGGGCTTCTAAAGCCGCCCCACTCTTGAATAATGCCCCAGCTCGAGCCCCCGCAGCCATCGCCGATAACACCGCCGCCGGGGTAGCGATGACCACTGCACAGGGGCTGGCCACAACCAAAAAAGTCATGGCGCGGTACCAGGCCTGGGCAGCCTCGAGGCCAAAAACAAAGTGTGCTACTACAAAAACCACCGGAGCCGACAGCAACACGGCGATGGTGTAGGGGCCTTCAAAGCGTTCAGCAAAGCGCTCAGTGCGGCTTTTGCTAGCCTGGGCGCTTTCAACCAGCTTAATCAGTTTGGCCAGGGTGCTTTCGCTGGCGGGGCGTTCTACCCGTACCCGCACCGCGCCGTGGCCGTTGAGGGTACCGCTTCTAACGTGGTCGCCAGGTTTTTTATCCACCGGAACGCTCTCGCCCGTAAGGGCACTCTCGTCTACATCGGTATAGCCTTCCAGCACAATGCCGTCGGCGGCAAAGCGCTCACCCGGGCGTACCACCAGGATGTCGCCCGGCAATAGGGCATCCAGCGGCTTCCAAAGCTCGCTACCATCTGGCAGCAGCACATTGGCTCCCTCGGGGTGGAGGGTCATGAGGGCCTCGATGGCCCGTCGCGTGCGGTTCATGGCCCAGCTTTGCAGGGCGTTGGAAAGGCTAAACAAAAAAAGCAGGATGGCCCCATCACCCGCCTGACCTACCGAGGCGGCCCCCAGCGCAGCTACTACCATCAGCAGATCCACATCTAGCTTGCGCTGCTGAAAAAGGCTGTGCATGGCCTTGATGGCCGATGGAACCCCGCCTGCCAAAAAGGCCAGCGCCCACAGGCCGTTTCTTAGCCAGGATATTTCGTAGCTTTCTGCGACAAAACCTCCTACCAGGCCCAGCAGGGTAATACCGGCTAGTAAAAAGCCCCGTTTGACCTCGTGGTTCCAAAACAAAAGCAAAGGGTTTTGTGTGGGTATGGAGGGTGTGATGGCAGTGCTCATCTGGTTTTCCTTTCTAGCATCTTGAACATATTGCAAATAATAATCATTACTAATAAGAGTATCCCATATCAAATACAAAAGCCGCAACCCCAATTCCAACCAACTTAGTGCGGATTAGCCCTGTTCCGCACGCCAATTGTAGTGCTTCAGGGTAAGGACATTGGACACCTTTGGGCACAGGGCTCGATGGGCCAGGCCCTGCTCGAGGTCAGATAAACCAGGCCACCCCGGGGGTGTGCATATACTTGGGAAAGGTTACGGGCATGGTGCGCGTTGTGTTTTGCTGTTTGCTCCTGTTGGGGGTTGCCCAGGCCCAGCAGGATTTACTGCTGCGGGTCTTGCTGACCGAAGCCTCGGCGGGCATTGTTCAGCTTGGGCCTCATCAGCGACAAAGTGCCTACGGTGTGCGTACTTTTGACGCGGCCACCCTGCGGGTCACGGCAGGTTCGGGCGAGGTTTTGGTCGATGGCCAGAGCGCGGGCCCCTGGGTGGAGTTTGTGCCGGTGGACGGTTTCACCCTGGGGGGGCGAAGCTACCGGGGCAACCTGCTGGTGGTATGGCAGGCTGGCCGGGCTCTTTTTATCAATCGGGTCTGGCTCGAGGACTACCTGCTGGGCGTTGTCCCTGGCGAGGTTCCGGCCTCGTTTCCAGATTCGGTACTGCAGGCCCAGACCATTCTGGCCCGTACCTTTGCGCTGTACCGCCTGAATCCCAAGGGCCTCTACGACCTTTGTGCCACCGAACGCTGCCAGGTCTACCTAGGGCGCTCGGCAGAAACCCCTCGCCACACCAGCGCGGTATATGCCACACGCTCCCTTATCGTGAGCTATAACCACAAGCCCATTACCGCTGTTTATCACGCCGATTCTGGCGGTTATACCGCAGCCTCCGCCGAAGTCTGGGGCAACAACGTACCCTATTTGGTTTCGCGCCCCGATCCCTTCGCGCAAAGCCCAAACAGTACCTGGAGCCGCACCCTAACACCCGATGCGGTGGCCAAAGCCCTGGCTGGGCTGGGTATCCAGGTGGGCACGGTGCAGTCCATCACCCCGCTTTTTATGAGCGAGAGCGGACGTCCACTGCGGCTTCGCGTTGTGGGCAGCAACGGCAGCGTAGAGCTTGATGCGCCTCAGTCTACCCGCCTGCTGCGGGGCCTGGGGCTACCTTCTACACGGGTGCGTTTTGATGGTTGGCAGGTGTTTGGGCAGGGTAGCGGCCACGGGGTGGGCATGAGCCAGTGGGGCGCTCGAGGGCTCGCCCTGCAGGGCTGGGACTTCCGCCAGATTCTGGGCTACTATTACCCTGGAACCTTTCTCAGCAGCTTTGAGGTGGTGGCGGGCATATGGGAAAAGCTACGCCTGGCCGGATACCCTTTATGGCCGACCCACGGCGGCCTGGGGCTTTATGCATTTGCTGTGGGGCGCTCCTGAAAACAGCTCTTCCTTTGGAAGCTGCATCTTCAGACAGTCGGCTAGATGCCGGTGGTAGAGGGGGCCTGTACACCAAATTTATCTCCCATGGGCTGCTTCACAGGCGTGGCCTCCCACCTGGGAGTTGAGCGGCTCAATATTTTGTGAAGAGCGCTCTAAATAGCCAGAAAGCGGGGTACTGGCAATGCTGAACGGGAGGGGCGCCTGAAGCCACCGATAGGCGCGAAGGGGCTGGACTGGTTGGCATTTGCTCTATATTCAGCTAGGTTTAAGCTGTGCCAGTCATGATGGTTAAAATGCCAAGGTTTCTTTGCTGCTTGCTGCTTGGCCTGACCAGCCTGGTCTGGGCCCACGGGGGGCACTACCTGCCCGCTTCGGGGCCGGGGGCCACCGATTTCAAACCAGCCCGGACACTTCCAACGGTGGAACTCCGCTCGCACGAGAACAAAGTGTTTGTATTTCCCCCTAAAGGCCCGGCGGTGGTGCTTTTTGGCTATACCCAGTGCCCGGATGCCTGCCCCCTCACGCTGGGCCGCCTGCTGCCTGCTTATGAAGCCCTGGGTGCACCGCCCAACCTTCAACTGCTGCTCTTGAGCGTGGACGAACGCGATACCCCTCAGATCCTGCAAAAATACCTGCGGGGTTTTTCCCCCGTCCAGGGGCTCACCGGCAAGCCCGAAGCCATTCGCCAGATTGCCGAGGCTGCCCGGGTCGAGTACAACCTGGCGCCAGGCGGGCGGCTGGTCTTTCACACCGACGCTCTGGCCTTGCTGGATACCCAGGGCAAGTTGGTGCGGATGCTGTATGGGGCGAGCCGCCTTTCTACCGCTAAACTAAAAGAAGAAATAGCGCACTTGCTGAGGTGAATATGCCGAGAATACCGCTGCTGTTGTTGGGTTTTCTAGCGTTGGGTTCGATGGGGGCGGGCCCGGCCCAGCCCCCTACCTACCACGGGGAGGTGGCCGAGATTCTGCAGGCCAACTGTGTGGGTTGTCATACCGAAGGCGGCATCGCGCCTTTTCCCCTGGACGATGCCCGCTGGGCGCACAATATGGCGGCGGCCATTGCCGACTCGGTCAAGCAGGGCCGGATGCCCCCCTGGCCCCCCGGTGAGGGTACGCCTCCCCTCAAAGACGAACGCAAACTTTCTGCCAGTGCCAAGGCCGCGCTGATTGCCTGGGCCGAGGCCGGTGCGCCCCTGGGGAACCCCAGGCCCATTGCTGCCAAAGCCACGCCGCCCGCACCACAACCCGATCTGGTGGCTACGCTGAACCCCCCATACACACCCAACGATGCCCTTCTGGACGATTACCGCTGCTTTTTGATGCCCGCTACCTTCGACCGCGATACCTACCTGACCGGCTACAAGATTATTCCGGGTGACAAGCGCAGCGTGCACCACGTGATCCTGTTCCTGATTGGCCCCGATATGGTAGAAGCCGCCCAGGCCAAGGACCGCGCCGAGCCAGGCCCCGGCTGGCAGTGCTTCGGTGGGCCGGGCTTGAGCGGCGATCCGCGCAACATTGGCGGTATTTTGGGTTTCTGGGTACCGGGTGGAGGGGCCACCATGCTGCCAGAGGGTACGGGGCGGCTTTTGCGGGCGGGTAGCCGGGTGGTGATGCAGGTACACTACAACACCGCCTCGGGCGCCAACCCCGACGCCACCCAGATGGCTTTGTACCTAGCACCCAGGGGCGTCCAGCTCAAGCGGCTGGTGGGCATGACCCTGGCCGCCCCGGTGGAAATAAAGTGCCCGCCGGGTATGACGGGAGAACAGTGTACCCGTGCCTACGCTCGAGCCCGCACCGAGCTGGGCGTTATCGCCGACTGGATTCACATGCTGTGCAACACGAGCATTGAGGGCTACCTGAACCGCGATATAGGCGATGGTAGCCGCCAGGCTACCTCCTGTGACTGGACGGTCCAAAACGCCCTCGAGGTGTACGGGGTAACCGCGCACATGCACCTGCGGGGGGTGGAGTTTAAGGTGGAGGTCAACCCCGGTACGCCGGGCGCTCAGACGCTTTTCTACATCCCGCAGTGGAACTTCCAGTGGCAGGGCGAGTACTGGTACCAGACCCCCATCCGGCTGCGGCAGGGCGACCGGGTGCGGGTAACCTGTGTCTACGACAATAAATCGGCTATTCCCGGCCCCGGTGGGGAGCCTTTGCAGCCCCGCTATATGACCTGGGGGGAGGGTACGACCGACGAGATGTGCCTGGGCTCGCTGTTTGGGGTGCGGGAGTAGGGGAGGGGGCATGCGGTGCTGGGCGGTTATGCTGGTGGTGGCTGGAGCCGCTGGCCTGGCCCAGTCCAGCGACCCGGCAGTGCTGGATCGCTGTCAGGCCATTTTCCAGACCCTGCGCCCCCAGTTTGCCTATGCCGAGCGGGCCGCGCCCCAGCGCTTCTTGGTACGGGTGGTGCTGGGGAGCGATGACTTTCCGGTAAGCCGCATAACGGTCAACATAGACCTGACCCCGGTTCCACTGGGACTTGAAGAGATCGCGGTGGTGGTGCTCGAGCGCCCGGTTCAGGATGCCGTGCGGCTGCGTAACCAGCTGGCCCGCCGCTTTGCGAATGTGCTGCAAAACATCAACCTGGGCAACTGGTATGTGGTGGAGCCCAGAGGGTATCGCTGCTTCCTGACCTTCCAGGGCCGGGTGGTGGGGGTGCTGGTGCTGGGAAGGAACCTCGAGCCCCTCTCCGACCCCCGCTGGCTGGCAGCCTACCAGCGCTCGCCGGTGCGCTTTCCGGCGGAGGAGCCGACGGTTCGTTAGGCGGGCACGGCGCGTACACCAGGGTGTTGAGTAAAAATGCGCTTCTCGTTGTGCCAAGATGGCCGCTATAGTGAGGCTGTGCACCTGATTGTGGGCCCCCCCGCATCTGGCAAAACCACCCGTCTGCTCGAGGTCGCCCAAGCCTATTTGCGGCAGCGCAAGCGGGTCTGGTGGGTTTGTTTGCCCGCGCAAAAAGCCTACGTTTACCGCCGGGCTACCCAGGAGGGCGCCACGCTGGGCCTCGAGGTGCTCAGCTCGCAGCAGCTTTACTACCGGCTGCTGGCGGCCAGCTTTGGCCTGAAGCCCATCCTGACCGGGCCGGGCCGGGTGGCGCTGGTGGGGGAGGCGCTTTTATCGGATGGCAGCCCATTGCTCAGCCCTGGCGAGGCCCGCCTGTTCAGCCGGGCCATTGCCGAGGCCAAACGCAACGGGGTCAGGCCCGAGGAGGTTCCCATCCTGGGGCCAGAGACCCGGCGTCTAAGGGCGGTGTATGCCCGCTACGAGGAACTCAAAGACCACTGGGGGCGCTGGGACTACGACGACTTTCGCGCCGGGGCCTTAAAGCTACTGCAACAGGGCCAAGCCCAGCTCGAGCCCGACTTGGTGGTGGTGGATGGTTTCCGCGAACTAAGCGTCCAGGAACTGCGGCTTTTGCAGGCCCTGTCCCGCGATGTTCCACTCTGGGTTAGCCTCCCGGAAGCCCCGCCCGGATTCGTTCCCGATGAGGTACTGGGCTCCCGCGCAATTACCACCCAGGTCTACCGCGCCCAGAACCCGGTGAGCGAGGCCCGCTGGGTACTGCGCTCAATTAAGCGCGACCTGGCACAGGGAATGAAGTCCCTGGAGGTGGCCGTGGTGGCGCCGGAGTCGCGGATACCTGCCATACTCACCCTGGCCGATGAGTACGGCCTGCCCCTTATAGAACACCTGCCCCGCACTGCCGCCGACACCCCCGAGGGACGGCTCTTGCTCGAGCTGCTCGAGCTGCCCGACTACCCCACCCCCACCCGCCTGCTGGCCGTGCCGGATCTGGCCCCGCTGGGCCGGGCGGCCCTCGAGCGCAGCCTGGTGGGCCTCGAGGCCATCTCCCGCCTGGCCGCCGAGTTGGGGATGCAAGCGGTATGGGCTGCGTGGCTCTCGCGTTTGCGGCCCCCTGGCGAGAAGGGCTCGGTTTTTGAGAACCAACAGCCCACCCTCCACCCCTCGCTGGCCTGGGCCGAAGAGCTGCTGGACTCGCTGCCAGAGGTGCGCCACAGCCCCCGCCGGGCCAGCCTGATGGAACGGGCCTATGAAGCCCATCGCATTGCGCTAGGCCCCGATTTTCGCCACTGGTGGGCGGCTTTGCTGGCCGAGACCTACGAGCCCCACCGCCCGCCCGGGGGAGTGGCGGTGCTTACCCCCAACCTGGCCTCGGGGCAGCGCTGGAAGAAGCTCTACCTGATCTATGCGGTGGAGGGAGCCTACAGCAGCGGTGAGCAGGAGGACTATTTTATTCCCGAGGAGTGGCGGGTGAGCCTCGAGGAGGCCTTGGGGCGGGCGGGGGGCAGTCTGCCCAAGCGCTTTATGGGGCGCGACCGGCTGCTCTTGCACGAGCTAAAAACCCGCGCCGACGAGGTTATCGTTACCTACCCCGAGGCCAGCCAGGAGGGGCCGCTGGAGCCTGAGCCTATCCTGGTGGGGCCTCACCCACCCTACCTGCCCGAGCTGCCACCCGCCAGCCCGCTCGAGCTGGCCCAGAACGGAGGCTACAAGGCCCCGCTGGGGCAGGTGAACCTGGGTTCGCCGCGGGTGGAAAACCTGCGCCACTACCACGAGTGCGGATTTCAATTCTGGGCCCAGCAACTCACGCCAGTAGAAGAGGAGCCCCTATGGTGGCAGCAGTGGGTACGCGAGCTGCGTAAGGCCGAAAAGCTGGTGCCGGCCCGCCTCGAGGCCCTGGCCCGACAGTTCCCCCAGACCGAAGGCTGGATGCGCCGCCACCAGGCTCTTCTGAGCGAGCTCAACCTAGGCTTCAAGCTGGAGGGCCGGGGTCTGGAAGCACGCCTGGACGGGGTTTTGCGTAAGGGGGGCGAGGTGCACATCTACCGCTTTGTGGCTCCCGAAACCCACCCCGAAGACGCCGAACAGCAGGTGCGCAACCGCTGGAGCGAGCGCTGGGCCGCGGCCCATCTGTTGGCCGCTTACCCAGGCCGTGTTCAGCGGGTGTACCTGTGGGCCTGGCCGGTGCTGGGCGAGCCGGTGCTGCTTTATGGCAAGCCCATCGAAAAACTCTGGAATACCCTGAAGGCGCTATTGGACAGGGCGCAGGCAACCTACGCCCAGTACAAAGCCGGAGTGGTCGAACCCAACCCCGGTTTTCGCTGCCGGAGCTGTAGTGTTAAGGATGTGTGCCGCGAAGGCAGACTGGGGTAATACGAACCACACCCGAAGCGTTCGGTTTAGAACCTGAACGAAAGTGAGAAGCCAAAGGGTGTGGCCAGCCGGGGCACGCTGAAATACTCGTCGGGAGGCAGCAGGAAAAGCGAAATTTCTGGAGCGGCTATAAAGCGGCCTAGCGGCAGGTTTACCCCAATGGTAAAGCCGGGGTTCAAGCGCAACCCGCTGCAGCGAAGGGGGGTGTTGTCGCGGCTATTGCACTGCACATAGTTGTACACACGAGGTCCGATGTAGCCCTGGCCGGTTTCCAGGGGGATGGGCCAGTAGTACCCCACGTCCAGCCCAACGCCCCCGCTGTTTACCGCTTCGTAAACGTAGGTGGAGCCGTCGTAGCGGTAGGTGGAGTAGGTCTCCCAGGCAACGCTAAAAGCAGCGGAAAATCCCCCTTGTACATACGAGGCTCGAGCAAAAGCCGAAGAGCCGCCCCTTGGGGCCACAATCAGGTCGGCGCCCCAGGGCTCCTGGATGTACTGAAACCCAAAACCCTCAGGGCCGCTGCGCAAGCCCAGGGATGCACCTCCACCAGACTGCAACCTGGCGGCTTGAGGGGTAGATACAAAGGGCACAAAGGCGTTCTGGTAGCCAATAGCACCGGGTGGTGCCACGTTAGAAGGGGCGCAGGCGGAGAATATAAGGGCCAGCAGGGCAAAAATATGATGGGTTTTCATACACCGACATTCTATTTGGCGGGCTGGTGTCCACAAGTTCAAATGCCCTTTGGGACTTTACGGCCTCAAACCTTACGCCGGGGGCGCTTATTGCGGTACTGTGCGCTGGTTGAGGTAGGCCTCGAGGTGCGCCTGAAAGGCCGCCATCAGGGCCTGGGCGTAAGGCCCCACCTGGCCGTTGCCAACGGGTTTATCTTCGATCTGGGTGATGGGCATCACCTGCCGGGTGGCCCCGGTCAGGAGTACCTCGTCGGCCTCCAGCAGCTCGCCCAGGGCAATGGGCCGCTCCAGGATGGGCAGCAGGGGAAGGGCCACCTGCAGCAGGTGCTTGCGGGTGATGCCGGGCAGCACCCCTTCTTTGGCGGTGTAGAGCACCCCATCTTTGATGATGGAAAGGCTGCTGCGGCCCCCTTCCGAAACCCAGGTGCCATCGTGGTAGATCACCTCGGTGGCCCCCTCGGCCCGCACCCGCCTGGCCAGTTTTACCGCCACCAAATAGTCGGTGGTTTTGGCCTCGGGCAGCTCGCGCAGGTTCTGGTGCAGGATGACCTTGCCCCCCTGCTCATAGAGCCGAGCCGGGGGCGGTGTAACGGCAATGGGCGTGATGACCAGGTTGGGCGTGGTGGGGGTGAAGGCGTCCGGGGAGTAGCCCCCGGTAAGCAGCATCTGGATGCCGCCCTGCTCCAGGTCGTTGAGCTGGATCAGCTCGCGGATGAGGCTTTGCAGCTTTTCCCGGTTGAAAGGGGGCTCGAGCTCCAAAAGCCGGGCCGAGCGCTCGAAGCGCTCGAGGTGGTCTTCCAGAAACACGGGAACGCCGCGCAAGATGCGAAAAAACTCAAATACCGCATACCCCCGCCGCAGGCCCAGGTCGGAGATGTGCAGGCTGGCCTGGTCGTGCGCGACTATGGTTCCATTGATGTTGGCGTATCTCACATGTATATCCTCAAAGCATCTAGGTACGTCTAGGTACGTCCGAGACGTCTCAAAAGCTTGCTGTAGCTGGCTATAAAGTAATCAATTGCAGGTTCGTCACCATAAAATTGTGATGCATCTATGCCCTGGTCAGGAGATAATCCGCAGGCTTTCCTTAGTTCCTTTATTTGATTTATATTTATTGGCCTTTTTTCTCCACCGCACGATAAAGTATAAACTCTGACGCATTCTGTGGTTTCGATTTTTCTCAGCCCAAACCACCCCCTCGGCTCGTAGGAAGTCTTCTTCTTGAGAATATGGTAACTCACGCCATTGCCATGCTCAATTTCTATATCGAATTTCTTGAGCAGTTTTCGAAGCTCTCGAAGAGTAACTTCTCGATCATAGTTTTTCACTTGGTGAGTGTTCCTTCTTAACCACGCAGCCAAACAATATACTTCAATGTCGTTGCTACCCAACTTCTGCGGGTTTTTTATGTATGGGGTTATTTTTCTGGGTAACTGAAGGGTTTTTTGATATTGGTAGTGTCTGTCAAAGTCAGCAATTGCCCATTTTGACACTTCAGCAACTTTATGTATTTCATGAGAGGCAAGTTTTACGAACAAATCAAATAGTGTGTCTTGGGGGACGTTTTTCAGCCTCAGGCCGTTTTTATCTAAATGTGAGAGCATAGATACCAGAGCAGTTCTTTTGTTCCCATTGTAGAAGCAATGATTCATGCACAGTCCATATGTCAGTGTTGCGGCTGATAGATACTCGTCGTAATATTTGTAGTCGTTGCCAGAACCGATAAATTGCCTATTGACCGCGGACTCTAGTAACCCTATGTCACGGACGCCCGGAGGACTGATTGGATCGTCAGTCTCTGCAAATTCGCGAACTAGGGCGTTGTGAATAAGCTGGATATCTTCGAGGCTTAGAAATTTTGGCATGCTTAGTTCCTCGATATAAATGACCGTTGTTATTATAATGCGCTCTGCTTGGCTTATTTTTTGAACACAATCTCTTGCGAATAAATACACATCTATACTATGAAAGTCCGTGTCGCCTCCGCCGGAACCGGCAAGACTGCCAGCCTGGTCTTGCGCTACCTCGAGCTTATCGCTTCGGGTACGCCCCTGCGCCGCATCGCGGGGGTAACCTTCACCCGCAAGGCCGCCGACGAGCTGCGCGTACGGGTGGGCTGGGCTATCGAGGAAGTCCTGACCCACGGGCGACACCTGGACTTTGTGGCTTCGTCGGGCGCAACCGAAGCCTTTAGGGAGGCCATGCGCGAACTCCCCGGGGCCACCCTCAGCACCATCCACGGCTTTATGGGCCAGTGCCTGCGCCTGGCGGCCCCGCTTTTGCACCTCGACCCCGACTTTTCCCTGCTGGGCGACTGGGAAGCGGTGGCCCTGTTCGAAGAGGAGTGGAAGACCCTTCGCTACTTGGCCCAGGATCCCGACCATCCGTTACATGGCCTGGTCTCCGACGAGCTTACCGAGCCCCTGCTGCACCTTTTTTCTAAGCGCTCCTTAGCCGAGGTGTTCGAGCCTGCCGAGGGCGAGGCCAACCAGAAGTTGTTGCGGGTCTACCAGACCCTTTACGCCGCCTACGAAGCCCGTCTGGGGGCCAACCTGCTCTCGCCTGCCGAGCTCGAGCGCAGGGCTTTGGAGCTGACGCGCCACCCAGGGGCGATTAAGCGCGTTTTAGAACGGGTGCAGATACTGCTGGTAGACGAGTATCAGGATGTAAACCCCCTACAAGGGGCCTTTTTTGCCGCTCTCGAGCGGGCCGGTCTGTCCATCGAAATCGTGGGCGACCCCAAGCAGTCCATCTATGCTTTTCGCAATGCCGATGTGGCCGTCTTTCGCAAGGCCCTGCAGGAAGGCCAGCTCCACCCCCCCCTGACCCGCACCTACCGGCACAGCCAGGTTCTGGTGCGTTTTTTGAACCGGCTGACCGCGCACCTGGCGGCCCACGGCATGGGCTTTAGCCCCGAGGAAGCCCCGCCGGTGGAAGGGCAGCGGCCCGAAAAAGGGCGGCTGGAGATTCACTGGGTGGCGGGCAGAGCACCTCTCGAAGAGCTACGCAGGCAGGAGGCCTGGGTGCTGGCCCAGCGGCTTCGGGAGCTTGGTGCTTCCATCGAGTACAGCAAGATGGCTGTGCTGGTGCGTTCTTACAGCAGTGTGCCTTTTTTGCAAGAGGCTTTTGCGGCAGCCCAGATCCCCTATGTGCTCCTGCAGGGGCGGGGCTACTACGAGCGGCAGGAGGTGCGCGACCTGTACCACGCCCTGCGGGCGGCCCTCGACCCCCGGGGCGTCTCGTTGGCGGTTTTTCTACGCAGTCCTTTTGGTCAGCACACCGAGGATGGGCCCCTCAAGCCCCTCGAGCTGGCCCAGATTGAAAGCGTGCTGCGCGCCGACGACCCCTTGCGCAGCCTGGCCCAGCACTGGCCCAGCATCTACCAGCGTCTGAGCCAGATTCAAACCCGCCTGCGGCTGGAAGCCCCGCTCGAGGCGCTCAAATTCCTCATTCGCGAGCCCCTGATGGCGGGCCGACCCTACCACGACTTTTTGGATCCGCGCGCCCGCGAGAATGTGGATGCGCTGCTCTTCTACTTTGCCCCCCGCCCGCCGCAGAACCTCGAGGGCCTGCTGGAGCGGCTCGAGCTGCTCTCGCGCCAGGCCGATGCGGGCGACGTGCCCCAGTCGGGGGAGGGGGTGCAGATTCTGACCATCCACCGTGCCAAAGGTCTGGAATGGCCGCTGGTAGCGGTATTCGACCTGGGGAGAAGGAATACGCACCAGTCCCAGCCCCTCTACCTGGGCGCGGCCCAGGAGATGGCCCGCACCGACCGGCTGACCCAGTGGGTGGCCCTGCCAGTAACCCCCCAGTTTGAGGCCTTCAAAGAGCAGGTGAAGCGGTTGGAGGAAGAGGAGAGCTATCGTTTGTTGTACGTGGCGGCCTCGCGGGCCCGCGACACCCTGCTGCTCACGGCCAGCGCCAGCGAAGGCCAGCCCGAAGGCTGGGGCAAGGTGCTCGAGGCTTTAGAACTGGGCCCGGCCAGCAAGCCCTTCGATGGGCCCCAGTTCCTCCTGCAAACCTGGCCCTACCAGCCGGTGCCGCCCGCGCCCGCCTTTAGCCCCCCCGCGCCCCTTCAGGCTTCGCCCTGGGTAGATGCCTGCTTCGAGCCCGAGCCCTTTCCTCCGCTTTTTTCGCCCTCGGCTTTGAAGCGCCTCGAGGCCGAGCCCTTGCCCCTGCCCGACCCCGAGGAAGGGGAGGCCCTGCCGGGCCGGGCGCGGGCCATCGGCACCCTCGTACACTACGCCATTGGGCACGACTGGAGTCCCGACAATCCCGCGCATCTTGCCAACCTCGAGGCCCAGGAGGTGATGTTCCCCTACGGCCCGGGCGAGCGCGAAGGCATCATGGCCGAGGTGAAAGCGCTGCTGCAAAACTACCACCAACTTCTGGGTTATCGGCTGCCCTGGCCCCGCGACGAAGACTACCCCGAGTTTGCGGTGGCCCTGCCCCTGGGCTCTACGGTCTGGCAGGGGGTGATTGACCGTTTGTACCGGGTGGGGGAACAGTGGTATCTGGAAGACTACAAAACCGACCTCGAGGTCAGGCCCGAGCGCTACCACTTCCAGCTAGGAATCTACCTGGTTGCCATTCGCCAGGCCTGGAAAATCGAGCCGGAGGTGCGGCTGGTGTACCTGCGCTTTGGTGAGGTGCTGAGGCTTGACAAAGCTGTGCTGGAGGCAGCTCTGAACGAGATTATGTCGTCTACCTAGGGCGCTCTTCATAATTGCTGAGCCACTCACAACTTGAATTGCTGTGAAGAGTGCGATAGGGGCTGCTACCAGGTGCACACCGGCTTGGGCGGCAGTTGTTTGCTGTAGCTGACCGTAACCCGGCAGGCCAGGTCGGTGTAAATGGCCCGGATGGCCTCGCCCTCGAGGTCCAGCAACCAGCGCCTTATGGCCTGGGGGGTGTTGGCCAGCAGCCATTTTTTGGCCTCATCGGCCTGGCCGGTAATGAGGCCGCGTCCGTAGTAGCCCAGGGCGGCGCTGCGGGCGTTGACCTCGTCCTTTTGCACCAGGGCATCCTTGAGGGCTGCGCGGTAATACGACAGGGTGCGAAAGCCCAGGGTGGGGAAGCGGGCGGTAGCGTCCACGTAGCGCACCCCGTCCCAGGCCAGGATGTAGGTCAGGCGCGGATACACCTCCCTCGGCAAACCTCCAAAATTGGCGAACACATCGGTTCCCACAATAATTTCGGGCCGCCGGTCGTTATCCACGTCGCGCACTTCCAGTACCCCGGCGGTGCGGCCCCGGTAGATGAGCAGGTTGCGAAAGCCTTGCTCCTGGGTAAAAAAATAGGCGGTGGTGTGGGCCTTGGAGGTTTCGTTGACCCAGAGCTCGGCGGGTGCCTGGCCGGTCAGTTCGACCTGCCTGACCTCGAAGCGCTCCCCCTTGATTTCTACCTGGGTGCGATCGGCGCGAATAATGCGAAGCAGGCCCGGTTCCAGCCGGACGGTATATGAACCCCAGGCCATGGGCGAATTAGAAGCGAGTTGGGCCCATGCGACGCTAGATAAAACCAGTGCTGTAGCCAAAATTTGCACTCTCATATTGCAACGCTACCAGAGCCTTGCCTGAGCGTGCATGGGGATTTGCTCTAGAAAAATTTAATGTTGCGCTGCCTCCTGCCAGGGCTCCACCACCACCCGGGTTTCAACTGAAGCGTTGAGGGTGGCCGAGACCGAGCAGTACTTGGTGTGAGAGAGCTCTACGGCGCGCTCGAGGGCTTCTTGGGTAACGTTGGGCCCTGCACCATAGTGCGTCACCACAATGTGGGTGTAGCGCTTGGGGTGCTCCTCGGCCCGCTCGCCCACCGCCTCCACGCGGTAACGGGCCAGGGGCTGGCGTTTTTTCTCCATGATGTCCACCACATCGTAAGCGGTGCAGCCGGCCAGCGCGGCCAGCAAGAGTTCCATAGGGCGCATACCGGTCGCGGGCTGGTCGCCGTCTACCATCACCTTGTCGCCCTGCTCGTTGATGCCTACAAACCGGTGTCCTACCAGGCGATGTAGTACCACTTTTTTGGTTGCCATAAACCTCCTAAAGCGCAGTTTTTGCCACTAACTGCCGGAACTGCGAGTTTGCCAGTGGGGTGCGTAAAGCGCCCCCGATTGAATCATATTCGAGGCCCAGGGGCAAAATGACCCGCTTCTTCACATTGTGCGCTGAACCCCAGCCGAAACATTCGGGGTGGTTTTGCTACTGTACGCAAGCGCATGAATCCTGGGTGCTGCTGGAGCACTCGAGCCAGGCGGTGGGGGTTTGGATGAATAGACTGGGCTTTGCGAATGTAAGCGTGTGAACAGGCGATGGATTGCTCGAGGGCGCATAATCAGAAAATGCAAGCGCTGCAAGATAAGGTTTTTATCCTCACTGGGGGTGGGGGGGCCATTGCGGGGGCCATTGCCCAGGCTTTTGCCAGGGCCGGGGCCCGGCTGGCCCTGGCCGATGCCTACCAAACCACCATCGCCGAGCGGGCCCAGGAGCTGGGGGGGCGGGCCTTTGTAGCCAACCTGACCCACTACCCTGACGCCGAGATGCTGGTACGCCAGGTCAAGGCCCAGTTTGGCCGGGTGGATGGCCTTATTCATACCGTGGGCGGCTTTGCCTATGCCCCTGTCAAAGACAGCGAGCCCAACCTCTACGACCGCATGTTCGACCTTAACATGCGCACCCTTTTTTACATGACCCGGGCCATTTTGCCAGAGCTGCTGGAACAAAAAGATGGCTTCATCGCGGGGATTTCCGCTGCCGCTGCCTGGCATGGGGTGGGGCCGGGGGTTGCGCTGTACGCAGCCGCCAAAGCTGCCGTGGCCACCTACCTGCGCTCGCTGGATGCCGAACTAACAGGCACCGCCGTGCGGGTGGCCATAGTGTACCCCATGGGCGCGGTGGACACCCCAGCCAACCGCAAAGAGATGCCCGAGGCCGACCCCATGGCCTGGGTAGACCCCGCTGAGATTGGCGAAGCCCTGGTCTACGCAGCCAGCCGCAGCCCCCGGGGCCGGGTGCTGGAGTTGCAGATTTTCCCGCCCCGGTAGGGGTCGGTTTAGTTACAAAAACTCCCTGATAGGGTGAGGCTTCCAGTAAAACTTGACAATATAAAGTGCTATACAAAAAATATAATTGTCACAGCGGAAGGCTATGTGACCTCGAGGTTCAAGGAGGTGATGTATGGAGCTGTTCTTCTGGATTGGACGAATCTTGCTAGGAGGCTTTTTTGTCATAAATGGCTTCAACCACTTTGCCATGGGCAAGCAAATGATCCCCTACGCTCAAAGTAAAGGCGTGCCCATGCCTGCTTTGGCTGTCTATGGTACGGGCTTGATGCTGCTTTTGGGAGGCCTGGCCATTCTAACGGGCTCATTTGTTCAGATAGGGCTTTGGTTGCTGGTATTGTTCTTGCTCTTTGTGACCCCCTGGATGCATAACTTCTGGGCTATTCAGGATCCCATGCAACGCATGGGGGAGATGGTCAACTTCATGAAGAACACCGCACTTTTGGGAGCGATTTTAATGCTGCTCTACCTGTGGCCCCAGTAAAGTTCGTGCAAACGCCCGCCGTTCAAGGTGGGTGTTTTTATCTTTGCCAGCAGGCCATCCCGCCAACCCCGGCTTGACCGGGGTTTCGCGCTCTTCACGGTAGAGAGGCGCGAAGAGTTGCGTGGGCTTGCTTCGTACCTGAGTCAAGTTGGGTGCACCGTAGTTACGACCCCAACACATACCCTGGCTTCTGCTTTTTTTCCCTGAGAACTCAACCAAGCCCTTTGGAGCCCGTGCCAAAACTGTCCCACAAAATTCAAAAAGTTCAGTTTTCCTTGCCTATTTGATGTCGTTTGTCTTAGGGTGAAGCGTATGGACGTAACCGCGTATGTGCAGGCCGTGGGGTATCTGGGAATCTTTGCTACCGTATTTGTGGAAACGGGCTTGCTGGTGGGGTTTTTCCTGCCGGGTGATTCGCTGCTGATTGCCGTGGGCCTGCTGGCAGCGGCCAAGCAGCTACATCTGCCGTGGGCCTTGCTGGCCTTGTTTTTGGGTTCGGTGCTGGGCAACAACCTGGGCTACTATTTGGGGTACCAGGTGGGGCTGGCGTTGCTCAATAAGGCTAAAGTCAGGCCCGAGGACCTCGAGCGCACCCGGCGCTTTATGGCCCGCTTTGGCCCGCTTTCGATCCTGATTGGCCCCTATGTGCCGGTGTTCAGGGCGGTGGTGCCTTTTATGTGCGGCACCGTGAAGATGCCCTGGTCGCGTTTTTTTGTGCTGAGTCTGCTGGGCAGCCTGCTCTGGACGCAGGGCCTTACGCTGGCGGCCTACTATGTGGGCTCCAAAATCCCCCACCTCGAGCGCTACGTCTACCTGATTCTGCTGGCCGGGGTGGGGTTTGGGGTGGTGCTGGCGGCCTGGCGGGCCTACCGCTCGGGCAACCTGCGCTGGCCCACGCGCAAGGCCGAGTAATATGAACCCCGCCTGAATCGTTCCGTTAGGGATTGTCAGAGTGTCCTGGTTTTTTGAGCTGCTGCTACACACGCTTCAGGCGGGGGCTCCAGAGAAAGAGCAAATCAAAGACATTCCTTGTAACTTAGCCGTGGGCTTCCACCAGCTCTACCAGCACACCCCCGAACCACCTGGGGTGAATAAACGCCACCTGATGGCCCCCAAAGCCAGGGCGCGGCGTGGTATCGATCAGTGGAGCACCACCGGCAGCCAGCCGCGCTAGCTCGGCCCGAATGTCGGGGGTGGCGAGGGCGAGGTGGTGCAGGCCCGGCCCGCGCTTCTCGATGAAGCGGGCGATGGCCGAGTCGGGGCGGGTGGCTTTTAGGAGCTCGAGCCGGCTCTGCCCACTCTTGAGCATCCAGACCTCGACCCCCTGGCTTTCGACAGTGCCCTGGGCCTCGAGGGTGTAGCCCAGCTCGAGGTAGGGCCTGGCGGCTTCCTGCAAATCCTGTACCGCGATGCCGAGGTGGTGAATCTCCATGCCCTCAAACTACCCCAGTCGTGCCTGGGAGTACAGGGACACCCGGCTACTCTACGGGAATAAAAGCCAGCCCGCTGATGCGCTCCTGGAGGCTGCCCAGTGAGGAAAAGCGCACCCCCGCGCTGGTGAGGGCGCTGGCGATGTTCACGGTCAGGTCAATCACCACGAGGGAGAGGCTGTCCTGTTGGGCGGCGTAGAGAAACTGGTCAATGCCCACGGTGGCGGTGCTGTAGCGCAGGAAGCGCGAGAGTCCGGTTTCTTGTTCGCGGGGCAGTTGGAAGCCCCCCTCGAAGCGGGCTAAGCCGCTGCCCAGAACGAAGACCGGAGGCGCGCCCCTAGCGAAAAAGCGGGCTGCGATGTTGCTGTCCCGCACCAGCCCGACCTCGCCGGTGGGGCTCAGGTTCCAGGTAGCCAGGGTGGTATCGGTGGTGGTGGGGTCGTTGTCGTCGAAGAGGCCCAGGGCCAGGCCGTTGGCAAAAATCAGGTCGGTGGGGCTCGAGCCGCTCAGGCTCAGGGGCCGTTCGATAAAGGGGTTCACGAAATCGTACTGCCCGAACTGGCTGGGTGTCAGATAGAGCAGCTGGTCGTTTGGGCCCAGGGTGAGCCGGGCGGGCGTGCTCAGGCGCACCAGGTTCGGGTCCTGAAAATTGACGGGGGCGGGCAGGGCGGTTGCGGTGAAGGGAATCAGCCAGGCCCGGTACTCCTCGGGGCGCGCTGGGGTGGCGGGCGGGCAGACCAACAGGAGGCGGCTCTGCCCCTGGCGCAAGTAGCCCCTGCCGCAGTCCACATTCAGGGCCTCGTCGAAGCCGTCGAGCTGGGGGGTTCCCACATCGTCCACGCTCAGGTTGCGGGTGTTGTACCGGCGCAGGCGGCTTGGGGTCAGCACCCAGAGCTGGTCGTTCACCCCTTGCTCCAGGCTGCGACGGTAAAGCAGCGTTACGATGGGCTCGTCTATGTCCCAACTGCCCACCCGGCGGGGCGGGTCGAAATTGCCGGGCTGGAGGGTGCTGCTTTGGAAAAAGCGAATCTGGTAGGTGAGGCCGCTTGGGTTGTTAATTGCCGCTGCCAGCAGGGCGCGGGTGGGTTCTTCGCTGCTGCCGGTGCAGGCGGAGAGGGCAAAGAGCAGGCTTAGGGTCAGGGCAGGCTGCTTCATTTAGCGTCCTCCAGGGACGGGGAGCTTGATGCCGCCCGGCAGGACGATGTTGTTCTGGTTGAACAGGAACTCTGCGGCATCACCCCCCAGGGCAAAGGAAAACTTGAGCTCCTGCTTGAGGGCGTCCAGGCTGGCCCGGAAGGCCCAGCAGCAACGGTCAACTATCCACTCGAAGCGTGGGCGCAGGATGGTGCCCTCGAGGTTGGGCAAAAACAACTGCTTGGGGTTTACCCCCCCGCTTTCCGGGGCGTTCCAGACGATGCGGTAGAACAGGCGGGTTTTTTCTGTGCCCATAAAGCTAAAGGTGGGGCCAAACTCGCGCAGGGTCACGCGGAAGCGGCCGCTGTTGTCCGTTAGGCGCTCGAGGCCCACCAACCCCTGCAACGACAGACCGGGGGGGTCTTCGGGGCGCAGGGGGGCGGGGAATATTTCCAGCTCGCCATTGAAGCGCAAAAAGCGCAGGAAGGCCTGGGTGTCGTCCTCGAGGGTGAGGGGGTTCTCGCTTTCGGGGAAATGAAATTCAGCCGAAACTTCGTTAATGAAAATATCGGGCTCGCGCACCGCTGCCCGCAGGGCCAGGCGGGGGTTGCGTAAAAGCCCCTCGCGGTAGTTCCACAGGAGGTCGGCCTGCCAAAGGTCGGCGCTGTACTGGTAGCCCAGCCGGAAGCGGGACTCGCTGCCGGGGCTAAAGCCGATGCTGTGGGTAAACACAAAGGTGTGCAGGCTCAGGGTGAGCTGGGCCAGGCCGTCTAAGAGCCCAGGGGTGGGGAGGGGGTTGGGGTTGGTCAGGGAGGGCAGGGGGGTGTAGAGGTGGGTAAGGCTCTGGCGCAGGCGGAAAGAGTCCGGGGGGTCTTGCAAGAATACGTTCAGCTCGGTGCGGATGGCCTGCCCGTTGTTCAGGTCGCGGCTGTGGGTGAGCGAGGTGGTGTTGCCGGGGGGGTTGTAGCTGGCGGCGAGCTCGAGCGGGTCGTAGCGGGCAATCAGGGGAATCTGCTCGCGGGGGCGGGTTTCTTTTTCCTGCACCTCCCAGAAGCGGTAGCCGGTGCGCAGCGAGAAGTTGAAGGGCTGGGGGTTGTAGGCGGCGCTCAGGCTAAGCAGGCGGTCGAGGCCCAGCTCGAGCTGCCGCTCGTAGGTCAGGTTCAGGCTAAAGGGGGTGGGCGCCAGGCCCAGGCTCGTGCGCAACAGGCCCCAGCGGCCCAGCTCTATGTCGCGGCTGGCGCTGGCGGTCAAGCTGAGCCAGGGAAAGGGGCGCGAGGTAAGGGCGAACTCGGCGGGTGGGTCGAAGATGCGGCGCTCGAGGTCGCGGCTGGCCCGTGCGGTAAAGGAAAAAATGGGGTCGGGGTTGAATCTGAAGGAGCCCTCGAGGCGGCTAGTACGCTGGGGCCGCTCGAAGTCGAATTGAAAGGGGGTTTCACCTTCCACCGCATTGCGGCTCACACTCAGGTTCACACTAAAAGCCCCCAGGGTCTGGCCCAGGCTGGCGCGGGTATCCCAGCGGATCAGGCGCTCGAACTCGGTGGGGTTGCCCTGGGGGTCGAGGTTCTGGGTGCTGTAGTAACGGCCAATAAAAGTGTTCTCGACGCTAAAGCTAAAGCCGGGCCAGGGCGGCGTGGCCGGACGGTAGCTGCTGCGGTGTTCTACCCAGAGCCGTCCTGCCCCAATGTAGGGCCCCAGCCGCCGGGCACTGCGGTTGAGGGGGTTGGAGGGGGCCTCGTAGTAGCCCAGCAAAACCCGCCCGTTGAGGCGAAACTCGCCCTCGAGGCCACGGGGAAAAGTGACCTCGGCCTCGGGCAGGCGTTTAGGGGTGGTGCGCTCGTTGGGCAGGGCCAGGGGGTTGTGGTCGATGTAGCCGTCCAGGGTCAGGCGGTAAAGCGGCTCGGGGTTGGCGGGGGTTTGCCGGGTGGCCCCTTCAAGCAAAAAGGTGGTGTAGTCGGGCTGGCCCCCCGCCCCCTGTAAAAAACGCGGCTCGGCCTGCGGGCTGTCATCGCGCACGACCTGCCCCTCCAGCCGCCACGCGGGCTCCTCGAGCTTGTAACTTAAGCGGTACTTGAAAATTCCGTCCTTGCGCGGGTCGCTGTCGGGCAGTACCAGCCCGGCAGGTGGGGGCAGGTAGAGAAACTGGTAGCGTTCCTGGGCCGCCCCTACCCCATAGTGGTCGAAGCCAAACCCCCAGCCGCGCCGCTCGAAATAGCGCAGCAGGGTAAAGCCGATGCCAAAGTCGGAGACGTAGGGCAGGTCGGCGCTCACAAACACCCCGTCGCTCTCGCTCTGGCCGAACTCGAGCTTGGGCCGCCGCTCGTTCAAAAACAAGAGCAGCACCGGCAGGTACAAAGTGCGTTCCCCGCGCAGCAAGACCCACACCCCCCGGGCAATAATCCGGTCGCCCGGGTAGAGCACCACTTCCCTGGCCTGGAAGGCATAGTCGGCCACCTCCTGCTCGCAGCGCTGGCAGGGGGTCAGGTAGCCCTCCTGCAAGAGAATCTGCCCGGCGGCCCGTTGGCAGATGGGGCCACTCAGGAAAAACTCGCCCGACTCGATTTTTACCTCCAGGGCCTCGAAACTCTCGTCGTCGGTGAAGAGCTCGAGCTCCTCGGCCTCGATGAGCTGCCCTTGCTTATCCTGATAGCGCACCCCGCCCAAAAGCAGCAGGCGTTTTTTGGTGCGGTTAAAGATGACCCTGGGGGCCTCGATGCTTTCGCCGTCCCGATCCATCTTGACCGGATTGCCCACCAGAATCACCAGCTCCTCGCCCGCCTCGTTGCGTAGCTCTAAGCGCTCGGCCTCGAGGATCTTCAGCCTTTTGCCTCCCGAGGCCGGGGCCGCTTCGGTTTCCTGGGCCAGGGCGGGTGCAAAAAAAACCAAGAATGAGAGCAGAAAAGGGAGAAAGAGAGAGGGGGGGCGTGGGCGTAGCCCGGTCAGATACATTGTGCGAAGCGCTGCCGTCTGCATGTTTACCTTTTCCCTAGCCTCAGCAGAGCCAACCCGGCCAGCGCGTAGAGCAAATTGGGCCCCCAAGCTGCAAGGATAGGGTGCAGCACTCCCTGCTCACCCATGATGCGCCCCACACTCCAGGTGGCGTAGTAGATGAAGGTGAGCACCACCACCCCCAGCATGCCCAGACTGCGGCTACCCCCCAGCAGGAAGAAGGCCAGCCCCACGGCAAAAATAGCGAAGGAGTAGACCGCCGCAGGCTCGGCCCACTTGCGCTGCAGGGCGGTTAGTTCGGCATGATAGGGCAGCCCCTGGGCGCGGTACTGGGCGATGCGCTGATGCAGCTCGGCCACGGTCAGACTAAACAGGCCGCCGGGGGGCTCGAGGGAAAGCTCCACCAGCGGCACCGTGGCCCGCTCAAAACGTGCGACGGTGCGGGGCCTGGCCCCTCCGTAGGTCACCCGCATTCCTTCGGAAAGCACCAGCGCGCCCTGCTCGAAGCGGCCTTTCTCGGCGAGCAGAATTTCCTCGGAAGCGATGACCCGCACCTGGCCGATGCCGGTATCGCCCACCTGGCCCACATACACAATGCGCCCGTAGGCGTCCACCAGCCGGGTGCCGGGTTGGAGCAAGGCCCGGGGCTTTTGCAGCACCGCCTGCCGCAGCACGTTTTGCCCTTGCTGCAGGCTTCGCGGGACCAGGCTATCGGCTGCCAGCAGGCACACCACAAACAAAAAAGTGCCCAGCAGCAGCAGTGGGAACAGCACCCGTAGCTTGGAGACTCCTCCGGCCAGCATGGCCTTGAGCTCGGACTCCTCGCCCATGCGCGAGAGCACCAGCAAAAGCGCAAACAAAAAGGCCAGCGGTGTTCCGCGTACCAGCGCCTCGGGCACCCGGAAGGCCAGGTACTGGCTTACCACCCAGGGGTCGGCCCCGCGGGCCAGAAGCGGCGCCAGCACCTCGTACAGGGCACCACCCAGCAAGGCCAGCACCACCACCGCCAGGGCCCCCAGCACATAGGTGCCCACCTCTTTGATCAGGTAGCGGTCGAGCACATTCACTACAACCTCCCGAGCTCTGCGGCGGTGTGTTGCCAAACAGCTTTGCCTGGCAATTTCATCGGGCTAGCCTCCAGGTGCCAAGGAGGGCCAGCCCTCCATACACGATATTGGGCAGCCAGGCGCCATAAGCGCCCCACAGGTCGAAGCGGGCGAACTGGGCCGATAGGGTAAAAAGCGTCCAGTAGCCAAAAATAAGCCCTACCACAGCAATAAAGGCCCAGGCCGACTCGCGTAGCGAAAGGCCAATCACAATGGCCAGCCAGGCCAGCACCACTGCTCCGGCTGCGTTGGCGTACCGACGGGCCAGGGGAAACTGCGCGGCGGGGTCGGCTTTCGCTACGGCATGCAGCTCGGGCATTCGCATGGCTTCGTAGGAGAGGGCCTTGGGCTGTACCCCGACAGGGAAGGGCAGGGGGTGCTCGTCTTCCTGGTAGATTTTGCCGCTGGGGTCTACCCGATAGGCCTTTTGCAGGCGCCAGGCTCCGTTCACCCAGACACCCCGCTCGGCGCTCCAGATCGAACCGCCCGGCTCCACCACCCGGATGCCTTCCAAGCGAGAGCCGCCCTCGCCCTGGGCCGGCGGATAGATGCGCTGTGCGTAATAGACGCCCAGGCCCTGAGGGGTGTAGGTGCGGTCGGTTAGCACGCCGGAGGGCTCCGAGCCGTAGTAGATCTTGTACTGCAATGCTTCGAAGCGCTCCTGGGCAATGGGTTTGAGCCAGCCCTCGTTAAGCAGCACCACAGCCCCCACCACCAGTCCCAGTACCAGCACCGGCCCAATAAAGGTGCGCGGGGGAACGCCGGCGGCGTAGGTGGCTTTGAGTTCGGACTGGCGAATCCAGCGGGCCAGGGCTACCAGCAGGGCAAACACCAGACCCAGCGGCAGCGCAATGCCTAGGGTGTAGGGCACCCGGTAGGCCACCATCTGGACAATTTCAACCACCGGGGTCTTAGCCCGCAAAAAGGCCCCCGAGAGCGAGGAGAGCAGGTCGAAGGTGATGAGCCCAACGAATAGCAGCACGCCCAGCAGATATAGCGACAACGTTTCGCGCAATAAATAACGCTGCAACATCCCAGAGCGAAGTATACGGTGATGCTGGGTGAGAAGCGGTCAATTTGACAACCAATAACAACATGTGCGCCGTTTTTGTTGTGCACAGTAACCGCTCGAGCGGACGGGGCCCCATGGCTGCAACCGGGTTTTCGATCCCTGCAGCTTGTCCCGCAGAGGAGTGGCGCATTGTGTCTACACAGCAGCCAGTAGGTCTGTAGGCCAGCATTAATGTGTAGGTCAAATACTCCCTGGTTGTGCCTTACCTGCCTGAAAACGTTTAAAAGCACGGGGGAACCGCGTTCTGGTGCCCCCGTGATGGCCTGTCCCAAAAAAGCGTCCCCGGCTACCTGACGGCACCCGCTCCGTGGCGCTTAGGGCTGCTGCCTTCCGGCCCTGACCCGGTTCACGCTGGTGCGCCGCGTCAGACCGAGGACGCACCCCAGAGAATAACACAGGAGGGCATAAATGCAAAAGTTTTGGTAAGACCTGAAAGCACCAAAGCAGGCTTGACTGTGGGTAATGGGGCGTGGACACTGGCCTCATGACGCCCTACGATGCTTTTCAGACCCTCGAGCTGCGCGTCGGACGAATTCAAAAGGCTGAGCCCCACCCTAAGGCCCGTAAACCTGCCTATCAACTGTGGATAGACCTGGGCCCTTTGGGGGTCAAGCAAAGCAGCGCCCAGCTTACCGAGCTGTACACCCCCGAAGCCCTGGTGGGGCGGCTGGTGATCTGCGCGACCAACCTGGGCGAACGCAACATTGCTGGCTTTAGGTCCGAGGTGCTGGTGCTGGGCCTGCCCGACGCCCAGGGGCGGGTGGTGCTGCTTTCGGCAGAGCGCGAGGTTCCGCTGGGGGGACGCGTCTACTGAGATAACCCTTCCTGGTAGCGAGCCACGCCCCGAGCCAAGGCCATCAGTTGCAATATGCTGGCAGCCACAAAGCCATCGGGGTTGGGCCAGCGTAAACGCGCGAGCAGCGCGTTCCATAAGGCAGGCGGTTTGGCAGGGAGCGGCTTCACGCCGGGCCAGCGCTCCAACCAGGGGACGGGAGTATCGGGCTCGAGGAACACGCTTTTCCCCAGCCACCTGTTAAGCGCTTCCATGTAGGCCACAAAATCGGGGAGCGCCCAGGAAAGCAGGGTTGCCTCGAGATCGAAGCGGGCTTCGGCGGGATCGGTAAAGGCAGGGGGTTTGGAGAGGCGCAGAGCCGCTTGGGCCGGAAGTTCAGCCTCCGCCAGCGCATACAACTTGCCCCACTCCCGCCGCCAGATGGCGGTCTGCAAGTGGTGCGACCAGGGGCTTTGTAGCCTGGGCATGATGAGCGATTCAAGAAGATCATCCAATCCGGACGGCTATCTTGAATCCCGGCACGCTCCCTTCAGTTGGGTCTGAACGGCCATGCGCTGACCGAATTTGGACATTAGAAAGTAATATATCCAGCAGGAGTCCAGTATGCCAAACCCCATTCCCATTGCCAAAGGTGAATCCGATGTATTCCTCTATCCCAAAATGGCCAACCGCCACGGCCTGATCGCCGGGGCTACCGGAACCGGCAAGACCGTGAGCCTGCGGGTGCTGGCCGAGCAGTTCTCCCGCATTGGCGTGTCGGTTTTTATGGCTGATGTGAAGGGCGACTTGTCCGGTTTGTGTAAGCCGGGTGAGCAAAACCCCAGGGTAGAGGAGCGGGTACAGAAGCTTGGTCTCGCAGACTTCCAGTATGAAGCCTATCCGGTGGTGTTCTGGGATGTTTTTGGCGAGCAGGGGCACCCGGTGCGTACGACCGTTTCCGAGATGGGGCCGCTCTTGCTGGCCCGCTTGCTCGACCTCAACGAAACCCAGAGCGGGGTGCTGACCCTGGTTTTCAAGATCGCCGACGACAACGGGCTTTTGCTCCTGGACCTGAAAGACCTGCGGGCTATGCTGCAGTTCGTGGGCGATAATGCCGAGAAGTTCAAGACCGAGTACGGCAACATCTCAGCGGCCTCCATCGGCACCATCCAGCGCGGGCTGATTGCCCTGGAAGAACAGGGGGGGGATCGGTTTTTTGGCGAACCGGCCCTACAGCTCGAAGACCTCCTCCAGACCCAGGGCGGCAAGGGTGTGATTAACATCCTGGCCGCCGACAAGCTCATGCAATCCCCCAAGCTCTACAGCACCTTCTTGCTGTGGATGCTCGCAGAACTCTTCGAGCGGCTCCCCGAGGTGGGCGACCCCGAGAAACCTAAGCTGGTTTTCTTCTTCGACGAAGCCCACCTGCTCTTCGACGAGGCCCCCAAAGCCCTGCGGGAAAAAATCGAGCAGGTGGTGCGGCTCATCCGTAGCAAGGGGGTTGGCGTGTATTTCGTGAGCCAGAACCCCTTGGACATTCCCGACGAGGTGCTGGGGCAGCTGGGTAACCGCGTGCAGCACGCACTCCGTGCCTTTACCCCGCGTGACCAGAAAGCGGTCAAGGCGGCAGCCCAAACCTTCCGGCCCAACCCCAAGCTCGACGTAGCTACTGTAATCCTGGAGATGGGGGTGGGCGAGGCTTTGGTCTCGACCCTGGACGAGAAGGGCATTCCCAGCGTGGTGGAGCGGGCCCTTATCTACCCGCCCCGTAGCCGACTGACTCCGCTCAGCCTCGAGGAGCGCCAGCAGGTCATCCGGAACTCCCCGGTGTACGGGCACTACGAGAAGACCCTCGACCGCGAGTCGGCTTACGAAATTTTGCGGGCCAGGGCCGCCGAGGCAGCGCAGCCGTCGCCCTCGAGCCCCAAAATGCCCGCCCCGACCCAGCCAGCCCAGGGCAACCTGCTGGGCGACCTGGCCAAAGGGGCGATGGGCTTCCTGACCAGCCGCGAGGGGCAGCGCGTCGTGCGGGGGGTGCTGGGGGGCTTGTTGGGGGGTGGCAGCAAGCGCAAGCGATAAACCTCAACGCCAACCTCTAGATCCTGTTGATCTCCCGACGGGCCAGCTCGAGCTGCAGTCGATCGGCCACATCCTCGGCCCAGGCCCGAATGTCCTGCCAGCGGCGAAAATCACCCTCCGGCAACCCCTTGCTCAGTACCTGAACGAGCTGGTTGTGCTCGAGGCGGTCGTAGTGTAGGGCACCGGCAAAAATACCTACCTCGAGCGGTTCTACTAAGTCCCGCACCTCGGACAACCAATCGTAAACCTCATGAAAGTGCTGCGGGGTGGGGTCGCTCATCAGGCCCGAAAGCGCAAAGTAGACCACAGGCAACTGGCGCAGTGCATCGCGGTGCGTTTGTACAAAGTGTTTGGCCTCTGGAAGCCATTGCTGAAAGCGTATGGGGCTACCCACAATCACGGCCTGGTAGCCTTCCAGGTGCTCGATCTCGTCCACTGGGCGCACGTCTACCGAAAAACTGCGCCGTGCCAGTACCTCGGCGATGGCCTGGGCCACCTCGAGGGTGCTGCCCATCGGGCTGGCATAGGTAATCAGAACGCGCCAGCGCTGCATAACCTGAGACTAGAACCAGCGCGGTTGGACAGCCAGAGACATCTGCCCCCGGTTTTGTGTAGTAGCTTGAACTCGAGGTGATCGCAATGCTGGTCAAAGATTTTATGACCCCCAACCCAGACGTCGTTACACCGGATATTACGGTGCCCGAAGCCGCGCAAATCATGAAGAAAGGGGGCTTCCGTCGCTTGCCGGTGGTCAAGGAAGGGCGAGTGGTGGGCATCGTAACCGACCGCGACCTCAAGGAAGCCATGCCCTCCGATGCCACCTCGCTTTCCATCTGGGAGCTCAACTACCTGATTTCCAAGCTCACTGTGGGCGAAATCATGACCCGTGATCCCATCACCGTTTCCGACACCCTGCCCCTCCAAGCGGCGGCCAAGCTGATGCTCGAGCACAAGGTGGGCGGCCTGCCGGTGGTGCACGAGGGCAGGCTGGTGGGCATCGTTACCATCACCGATGTGCTAAAGGCCTTTTTGCAGCGCGAGGCCGAGCTCCTGGTGGGGGCCGAGACCAACCCCCAGGGCTAGGCCATCTTCTTGAGCCCAATTAGCCGCTCGGCGGGCCAGGTGTTGACTACCTGCTCGGGGCGCAGCCCCGCCTTGAGGGCAAAGAGCAGGCCATACTGAATGTCGGCAAGGCCCTCGAGGCTATGCGCGTCGGGGCCCAGCGAGAAGTTGAGGCGGTCGCGCCAGGCCAGCATCCACCGCCAGTCCAGGTCGAGTCGGTAGGGGCTGCAGTTGAACTCCACCACCTTGTGGTTTTGCTGGGCGCGTTCCAGCACCGCCTCCCAGTCGGCCTCGGCCCCCTTGCGCCGCAGCAAGAGGCGTCCGCTGGGATGGCCCAGGATGCTCAGGTAGGGGTTGTCCAGGGCGCGCAAGAGGCGCTGGGTTTGTTCTGATTTGCCCAGGTTCAGCCCTGCGTGCAGGCTGCCCACCACCACCTCGAACTGGGCCAAAATTTCGTCGGGATAGTCCAGCGAGCCATCGGGCAGAATGTCGGACTCGATGCCGCGCAGGATGCGAAAGGGGGCCAGTTCGGCATTGAGCGCCTCAATTTCGGCCCACTGGCGCCGCACGTCCGCTGGGCGCAGGCCCCCGGCATAGCTTGCGGTTTGGGAGTGGTCGCAGATGACCATGTACTCGAGGCCCTGGCCCAGGGCGGCCTCGGCCATCTGGCGCAGGGTTGCGCTGCCATCGGAATAGGTCGAGTGCACGTGAATCAGGCCCCGCAGAGGGGGTTGCAGTGTGGTCTGGGGCACGGGCAGACCGATGTGTTCTTTCTCCCGCCAATAAGCCGGCACAAAGGGTAGTTTGAGCGCTTCAAACACCTGTTCTTCGCTGGGGAGCGAGGGGGGCACCGCCCCAAGGGCCTCGAGCCACTCCCGCGAACCGGTGGCCTGTACCAGCACGCTGCCAAACGAGGCCGCATCGGTGCAGAAAACCCGCAAGGGCAGGCCCTCGAGCCGCCCCAGCAGCACCTCGCCCTGCGCTTCCTCCACAAAGCGGCCCAGCGCCGCACGCACCTGCGCGGGGGTGCCCACTGCTACCAGATCGACGTTGCCCACGGTTTCCAGGCCACGCCGCACACTGCCGGCCAGCTCGGCCTTGAGGCCTGCGTGTTCCAGGTCGGCCAGCAGCAGCCGGGCCGCCTCCAGTCCCACCGGCAGCATCACCCGCCGCATGTTGCTCAAGGCGTAGCGGGCCGCTTCCAGGAGGCTGGCCTCGCTTTTGGCACCGAAGCCGGGCAGGGTGCGAATTTTGCCCTGCTCGGCAAAAATTACCAGCTCCTCCAGGCTCCCCACCCCGTTGTCCCACAGCGCCCGAATGCGCTTGGGGCCTAGGCCCTGTACCCGGAAGAGCTCGAGCACCCCCGGCGGTATGCGGCCCTCGAGCTCGGCCAGGTAGGGAAACTCCTCGGTCTGGACGATTTCGGTCAACATCGGGGCCAGCGCCGGCCCTATCCCCGGCACGCCCTTAAAGCCCCGCGCGGCCAGCTCGGCCAGGTCGGTTTCCTGTTGCTCCAGATTGCGGGCTGCGTTGCGGTAGGCCTTGGCCCGAAACTCGCCCTCGCCCAGCACTTCCATCAGGTCGGCGGCGTACTCGAGCATCCCCGCCAGGTCTTTCCGGTTCATAACCTTAGCCTAAAGCATAGGCCACAGGCTTTCCGGCTTTGAACACCACCGCCTGGGTATAGCCCGCGGCATGCAAAATTTCGACCGCGTCGGCAAAACGGTGGGCCACATCCTCGGGCCGGTGGGCGTCGGAGCCGAGCACCACGGGAATCCCCAGGGCCCTGGCCCGGGCCAATAGCTCTGGGCTGGGGTAAATCTCGGCGGCTTTTTTGCGCCAGCCGGCGGTGTTGACGTCCAGGGCCAGCCCCTCGCCCGCGATAACCTCCAGGGCCTCCTCGGCCAGATCGGCGTAGCCCTGGGGGGGGCGGTAGCCCATCACCTTGGGCAGATCCAGGTGGCCGATGGCGTGAAACAAACCGGTGTGGGCGGCCTGGGCTACCAGCTTGAAGTAGGCCCGGTAGACTTCGCGCAGGTCGCGCTCTTCGAACTCGACCACATAGCGCGGGTTATCGAAGGGCCAGGCCCCGATGTAGTGCACCGAGCCGATGACGTAATCGTAGTCGTACTGGGCCAAAAGCCTTTGCACAAAATACTCGGTGCCGGGGTGAAAGTCGGCCTCGAGGCCAATCCCCACATAAAAATCACCGGCCTCGGCCCGCACCCGCTCCAGCATGGCGTGGTAGAAGGGCAGCTCCTCCAGCTCCATACGCACCTCGGGGTCGAACCAGGCCGGCATGGGGCTATGGTCGGTCATGACGATGCCCAGAAGGCCAGCTTTCTGGGCAGCCTGGACGTACTCGGCAGGCGTACCCACCGCGTGCTTGCAAAGGGGCGTGTGCAGGTGGCTGTCGTACATGGTTCGCTCCTGCGGCCCCTCACAGCACCCGTACTATTTTGCCCTGACTGACCCAGACTTGGGCCTGGCGTCCCAATACCTGGCTGGCCTGAACCGACAGCGCCTCATCGGGGGAGAGCGCATCGCCCACCACCTGCACCAGGCTGGCTACCTCCGGTGGGGCCAGTTCGGGTTCGCGCGAAAGCACCGCATCCACCTGCCAGCGGCTGGCCCACAGCCGCTTGAGCGCCCAGAGGGTTTCCTGTTTGCCGGCCTCGAGGCCAAAAGGGGACTCGCCCGCGTAGCGCACCAGCACCAGGCCTTCTGGCAAAGCGGCCCTGATTTCGTCGGCGCGCTCGGGCAGCAGGTACGACTCGCGCAGCAGTTTTTCGGCAAAGGCGCAGGCCTGTTCCAGTTTTTCCTCGTCCAGCCGGGCGCCAAACACCCCCGCAAAGGCCCGCCGGATCTGCTCGGCCAGGTTGGCCAGCTGGTAAAACTCGGCCTCCACCCCTACCAGCACCAGGGTGGGTGTTACAGCCAGGCCCGCCGCAAAAAGCTTTTGCAGGTCGGCTACCTCGCCCATCTCGGCGGCCAGCGGTGGGGCTTGCTCGAGCAAAAAAATCACGCCTTACAGTCTACTCCCAGTAACCCCGCAGCGCTTACCAGCACACCAACAGGCCGGTTTTTACCGCAGACCAGCCCGCCTGCGGTAAACATATCCTTGCACCTTGCGTACGTATAATCACTCCCATGAGTGGAACTGTGGCAACCAGCACCCCTGGGGCTGCCCTCGAGGCCCAGCAACTGGGTAAAAAGTACGGGCGCAAACCTGTGCTGGAGAACATTACCTTTGCCGTGCAGCCGGGCGAGGTCTACGCCCTGGCCGGGCCCAACGGCTCCGGCAAGACCACCCTGATCCGCCTGCTCACGGGCCTGGCCTTCCCCACCTCGGGGGTGGTGTGGATGCTGGGGCAGGACATTTACAACGGGGGCTACCTAGCCCGGCGGGCGCTGGGGGCGGTGGTGGAGGCTCCGGCGGCCTTCTATCCCCACATGACCGGGCGGCAAAACCTCGAGATGGTGGCCTTCCTGACCGGCATGGCCAACGCCGAGGCCCGCATCCGCGAGGTGCTGGCGCGGCTCGAGCTGCTGGCCGTAGCCGACCAACCGGTGCGTACCTACTCGCTGGGCCAGCGCCAGCGCCTGGGGCTGGCCTCGGCCATTCTGCACGAGCCGCAAATCCTCATTCTGGATGAACCCACCAGTGGCCTCGACCCCCAGGGCATCAGCAAGGTGCACGAGATTCTGTCCGAACTGGCCTGGAAGGGGGTGGCGGTGCTCCTGTCCACCCACCACCTGCGCGAGGTCTCGGCCTACGCCGACCGGGTGGGCATTCTGGGCGGTGGGCGGCTGCTGGAGGAGGTCAGGCTGGGCACCAAGGGCGAAACCTACCGCCTGCGGGTAGACGACCCGCCCAGAGCGGCAGCTTTCCTCAAAACTGTGCCCGGGGTGCAAAACGTGAGCCTGCGCGACGTGAACGTAATTTTCGAGGGCTCGCCCAACGTGGCGTTGGCGGCGCTGGTGCGTGAGAACTACCAGGTGCAGTTTTTGGAGCCCGACTACTTCGACCTCTACGACTACTACCGGGAAAGGGTGAAAAATGCCTAGCCAGAGATCAGGGGCCTGGGCCACTGGCCCTGAAAAAAGACAGATGCAAGGCCCCCTACCCCTCCCGCCTACCCATCCACACCCTTCGAAGTTTTACCGTTGCCCTGCTGGAAGGAGCCAAGCATGCTGCGGGTATTGATCTGGGAATTTGGCAAGTTGGTGCGGCTGCGCTCGGTGCAGATTGGGCTGCTGGCGGCACTGGTGCTGCCCATTTTGTGGGCCTTTGCGCCGGGGCTGCGGGCGCAGTATGGCCTCGAGCTAGTTTCGGGCTGGCAGGTGCCGGCACTTTCGCTCCTGACCGGCATGGACTTCCTGTTCCCCTTCCTGACCGCCATGGCTGCCGCCGAGGTGCTGGGCTCGGAGGTCTCGATGGGCACCCTCAAGTCGGTTTTGCTGCGCCCCAGCCCCCGCAGCCGCCTGCTGGGGGCCAAAATCTTCGTGGTGCTGGCTTATCCCTTCATCTTGCTTACCACCAGCCTGGTCGGCTCGTTGCTGGCAGGCCTGCCCTTTGGCCTGGGGAGTTTTACTGGAGGCACCGGCCTGGGCCCTGGCAGCTTTGCCGGTGTGGGCCAGCTCACCCCCGCGGGGGCGCTGATGGAGCTATTGCAGGCCCATGCCCTGGCGGGCGTGGTGCTCTGGCCCCTTTCGGCTCTGGCCATGCTGTATGCGGTGGTTTTCCTGAGCACCACCTCGGCGGCCCTGGCAGCGGTCTCGACCCTCTTGTTGATGCGCCTGCTGGTGGCCTTTCCCGCCATCCAACCCTTCCTGCTGACCAGCTACCTCGACCTCTATATCCGCCCGGATACAGTGGGGTTGGGCTTGCCCCTGCTCATCATCTACACCGTGGGCTTTGCGGTGCTGGCCCTGCTGATTTTCGAGCGAAAAGACATCTGAATATTAACCCCGCCTGAATCGTTCCGTTAGGGATGGGTAGAGTACCATCATTTCTCAGGCTGTTGCTGCCCGCGCTTCAGGCGGGGGCCCCAGAAAAAGAACAAATCAAGGGTATTTCGCATAACCCCACCCCGACCAGCGTCTGGCGTCCAGCGGGCTTTGGCTTTAGGCTTTTGCTATGGGCAAACTCACGCATTTTGAAGACGGCAAGCCGCGCATGGTGGACGTAAGCGAAAAGACCGCCACCCTGCGCTCCGCTACCGCTGAGGCCACCGTGCGGCTCACCCCGGAAGCAGTGGGGGCACTGCGGGAAGGCGGGGTAGGGAAGGGCGACCCCCTAAGCGTGGCCCAGCTTGCCGGTATCATGGCCGCCAAAAAAACCGGAGAGCTGATTCCCCTGTGCCACCCGCTACCCATCACCAGCGCGAAGGTGGAACTTCGTTTTGTGCCCGAAGAAGCCAGGGTACACATCAGCGCGACCGTCAAAACCAAGGCCGAGACCGGGGTGGAGATGGAGGCCCTCACGGCCTGCGCCATCGCCGCTCTCACGGTCTACGACATGCTCAAAGCAGCCAGCAAGGGCCTGGAAATTACCGACCTGCGCCTCTTGCATAAGTCCGGGGGTAAGTCGGGGGAGTGGAAGCGGGAGGGCGGCACCTGAGTATGGCCCGCTCGAGGTCGTCCAGGCTTGGGGTGGTGTTTTCGGATCCCACCATGCAAAGGCTGGCCGAGCAACACGGCCCCGCACCTTTTGCGCCCCACCCCTTCCCGCTGCGCCCGCCGTATGTGGTGCTCTTGAGCTCGATTGTGGGGCAGCAGCTTTCGGGCAAGGCCGCCGATACCATCTGGCGTCGCCTGACGGGCCGCTTTGCGCTCGAGCCCGAGGTGCTCTACCAGGCCCCCACCGAAGACCTGCGCGCGGTGGGGCTGTCTTATGCCAAGGCCCGCTACGTGCAGGACCTGTCGCGCTTTGCCCTGGAAGGCGGCCTCCAGGGCATTGAAAGCCTGCCCGACGAGGTGCTGATAGGCCACCTGACCCAGGTCAAGGGCATTGGGGTCTGGACGGTGCAGATGTTTTTGATGTTTGGTTTGGGTCGCCCCGACGTATGGCCCGTGCTGGATCTGGGCATCCGCAAAGGGGCCCAGAAGCTATATGGCCTCAGCCAGCGACAGGAGCTAGAAGCCCTGGGAGAGCGCTTCCGGCCCTACCGCTCCCATGCGGCCTGGTATCTGTGGCGGGTGCTGGAGCAATAAAACCAGCGCGTGGCTAAAGGGCCGGCGCTCCTGCCACAAAAACGGAGTGGATGGGCAGATGGCCCCAGCGGTAAAGGGCCTCGAGGGCATGGGCCGAGGCCACCACCACAAAGTCGGCTCGAGCCCCCACCGCAATCTTTCCCAGATCCTTGCGCCCCAGGGCCAGCGCGGCGTTTTCGCTGTGGGCCAGCAGGGCTTCCTCGGCGCTGAGGTTTCCCAGGCTCATGGTGAGCTGCATAGCCAGCCAGGGGCTAAAGAGCGGGCTGCTGCCGGGGTTGTGGTCGCTGGCAATGACAACTTTGACCCCCGCATCCCACATGGCCCTTGCGTTGGGGAAAGGCTTGCGCAGGATCACCGCTGCGCCAGGGAGCACCGTGCCCACCGTGCCGCTTTGAGCCAGGGCCTGCCAGTCTTCTGGGGTGGCTTGCTCGAGGTGATCCGCCGACAAGGCTCCCAATTCTGCCGCGAGCCGGGTGGCCCCGGTGTGGGCGAGCTGCTCGGCATGGAGCTTGACCCGGAGGCCGTGGACGAGGGCGGCCTCGAGGATGGCCCGGGTTTCCTCCAGCGTAAAAGCCCCCTGGTCGCAGAACACGTCCACTGCTTCGGCCAGGCCCGTACGGGCGACCTCGGGTATAAGTTCGTCGGTGAACATCTGCACGTACTTTTCCCGTTCCCAGCCCTGGGGCACCACGTGGGCCAGCAGGGTGGGGAAGATGCGCTGGGGCAGGGTTTCCCCCAGCCGCCGGATCACCCGCAGCATTTTTAGCTCGGCTTCGGGCAGGAGGCCGTAGCCGCTTTTGATTTCCAGGGTGGTGACCCCCTGGGCTAAGAAAATGTGAGCTCGAGCCCGCGCCAGCTCGTAGAGCTCCTCTTCAGAAGCCGCGTCGGTGGCCCGTACTGTGGCGTAAATCCCGCCGCCTGCGGCTAGAATCGCCTCGTAGTTTTCGCCCCTGGCCCGCTGCAGGTACTCGGCCAGCCGCTCGCCGCCGTAGACCAGGTGGGTGTGGGCGTCCACCAGGCCGGGCACCACCCCGCGCCCGCCCAGGTCGGTGCGGGGCCAGCTTCGATAATCGTCGGGCAGGCTGGACTCGGTTCCCACCCAAACAAACCGTCCATCCTGCACGGCCAAGGCGGCCTGCTCGAGCCTTTCTTTGGGCGTGAACAGTTCGGAGATACCGGTGAAAACTTGTTTCATGGCTGTGGTTCACCCCTCTCCCCTTGGGAGAGGGCCGGGGTGAGGGATTCAGTTTTCCCAGCCCGCTAAGTCCAGGCCGCGTTCGCGGGCCACCTGCTTGGCTGAGTTGTAGCCCGCGTGGGCGTGGCGCATCACGCCGGTGCCGGGGTCGTTGGTAAGCACGCGCTCGAGCCGGTAGGCCGCTTCCTCCGAGCCATCCGCCACCGTGACCTGCCCGGCGTGCAGGCTGTAGCCCATGCCCACCCCACCGCCGTGGTGGAAGCTGACCCAGGCCGCCCCCGAGACGGCGTTCAGGGCAAAGTTCAGGATGGGCCAGTCGGCCACCGCGTCGGAGGTGTCCAGCATGGCCTCGGTCTCGCGGTAGGGGGAAGCCACAGACCCAGCGTCCAGGTGGTCGCGGCCAATCACGATGGGGGCCCCCACCTCGCCCTTCGCCACCATCTCGTTGAAGAGGAGCCCGGCCTTGTCGCGCTCCTTGTAGCCCAGCCAGCAGATGCGCGCCGGCAGGCCCTGGAACTTGAACTTCTTCACCCCTAGAGTGAGCCAGCGGCGTAGGCCCTCGTCCTCGGGGAAGAGCTCGAGCACGGCCTTATCGGTTTTGTAGATGTCCTCCGGTCTGCCGGAGAGCGCCACCCAGCGGAATGGCCCGCGCCCCTCGCAGAACTGGTCGCGGATGAAGGCGGGCACGAAGCCGGGGTAGCTGAAGGCTTCCTCGAAGCCCCCCTCCTTGGCGAAGGCCCGCAGGTTGTTGCCGTAGTCGAAGGCCACCGCGCCCTGCTTCTGCATCTCCACGATTGAGCGGCAGTGCTCGGCCATCGAGTCCAGTACCCGGGCCTTGTACCCCTGGGGGTCGGCCTTGCGCAGGGTGTCGGGGTCCTCGTCGGCGTGCAGGATGGGAATGTAGCCATACAGGGGGTCGTGGGCGCTGGTCTGGTCGGTGACCAGCTCGGGGGTGAAGCCCCGCCGCACCATCTCCGGTAGCACTTCGGCGGTGTTGCCCAGCAGGCCAATGGAGAGGGGCTGGCCTTTTTGCTTGGCCTCTTCGGCCAGCCGCAGGGCCTCGTCCAGGGAGTCGGCCCGCACGTCCAGATAGGCGGTGTCCAGGCGGCGCTGGATGCGTTCGGGATCAATCTCCACGCAGATTGCCACCCCGCCATTGAGAGTCACCGCCAGGGGTTGCGCCCCGCCCATGCCGCCCAGCCCGCCGGTGACGGTGATGGTGCCCCTCAAGGAGCCGCCGAAATGCTTGCGGGCAGCAGCGGCGAAGGTCTCGTAGGTGCCCTGCAGGATGCCCTGGGTGCCGATGTAAATCCAGCTTCCGGCGGTCATCTGGCCGTACATCATCAGGCCCAGCCGGTCCAGGCGGTCAAACTCCTCCCAGGTGGCCCAGCGGGGCACCAGGTTGGAGTTGGCAAGGATCACCCGGGGGGCCAGGGGCTGGGTTCTGAAGACCCCCACCGCCCGCCCCGACTGCACCAGCAGGGTCTCGTCGTTTTTCAGGCGCTCGAGCACCGCCAGAATCCGCTCTAAATCCTCCGGGCTGCGGGCCGCCTTGCCCCGCCCGCCGTAGACAATCAGTTCCTCGGGCCGTTCGGCCACCTCGGGGTCGAGGTTGTTCAAAAGCATCCGCTTGGCGGCTTCCTGAATCCAGCCCTGGGCTGTGCGCTGGTTACCTCTGGGGGCTTTGTAGCTCATAGGAACGCTCCTTTGCCGGGAACTCGGTTTGGGGAATAAAGGTGTCTTCCAGGTAGTAGCGGTCGGCCCGCATCAGGTACTCCACCCAGGTGATGGGCGCCTCGAGGGTGTAGGTAAGCCGCTCCAGGCGCAGGGCGGGCGCCCCTTGGGGCTGCTGGAGCAGCAGGGCGATCTCCTGCTCTAGGGCTACTGCTTCCAGCCGCTGCCAGACCTTGGTCAGGGGCAAGCCCAGGGTGTGTACCAGTAGGTTGTGGATGGACTCGCTGGTGAGGTCGTGCTCGAGGATGGAAGCACAGTAAACCGGGTGCAGGTAGCGCACCTCCCGCTGCACCGGCTCCTCGTCCAAAAAACGCAGCCGCTCGACGTAGATGGCCTTTTTCACCCCCAGCTTTTCCCGAACCTCGCCTGGGGTAGGGCGCAGCTCGGCGGCCAGTACCTGGGTCTGGGGCCGGGCCCCCTGGGCCTGGGCGAACTCGTAGAAGGGCCGCACCCGCAAAAAGCCCTGGCTAAAGCGCCGGGGGGCAGGGGTGCTGCTGCGGCCCTGGGTACGCAGCAGCCAGCCCTCCTGCTTTAGCTCCTGCAAGGCCCGGCGGGCGGTCATGCGGCTCACGCCAAAGCGGCGGGCCAGGCTGTTTTCCGATAGGGGGAAGCCTGGGCTGGGCTTCTGCAGCTCCGCCAACACGGCTTCCTTGACGTGCAGGTATTTCACCGTTTATCCTCTCACTTGTATATACAACCTAGCCCCAGGGTGGGTCAAGCGAGGAATGGATGCTGGAACTGGATACAAAGCTAAGCCTGGCGGACTTCCGCCGGGTGGTGCGGGAAAAAGAGCCGGTGGGCCTGAGCCCATCCGCACGGGAGCGCATAGCGCGTTGCCGGGCTTTTGTGGAAACGCTGGTGCAGCAGAACGAGCCGGTGTACGGCCTGAATACCGGCTTCGGCAAGCTGGCTACCGTGCGCATCGAGGCCAAAGACCTGCGGTTGCTGCAACGGAATTTGCTGCTCTCGCACGCTATTGGGGTGGGTGCGCCCTTTTCATCCGAGGTGGTGCGGGGAATGCTGTTGCTGCGGGCCCAGAGTCTGGCCCTGGGCTACTCCGGGGTGCGGGTGGAGGTGGTGGAGCGGCTTTTGGACTTCCTAAACCTCGATCTGATTCCGGTGGTGCCCTCGCAGGGCTCGGTGGGGGCTTCGGGCGACCTGGCCCCCCTGGCCCATATGTGCCTGCCTTTGATGGGGGAGGGCGAGGTGGTGTACCGGGGTGAGGTGCGCCCGGCGGGCGAGGTGCTGCAGGCGCTGGGGCTTGAGCCCCTCGAGCTCCTGGCCAAAGAAGGCCTGGCGCTCATCAACGGAACCCAGGCCATGTGCTCGCTGCTGGCCCTGCTGCTGCTGGATGCCGAGATACTGCTGCAAACCGCCGATATTGCGGTGGCTATGAGCGTGGAGGCCCTGAAGGCCAGCCACCGGCCCTTCGACGAGGCGGTGGCCCGCCTGCGTCCGCATCCGGGGATGCGAGCCACCAGTGCCAACGTGCAGCGGCTTTTGCAAGACTCGGAAATCATGCGCTCGCACCTGGACTGCGACAAGGTGCAGGATGCCTACAGCCTTAGGGCAGCTCCCCAGGTGCACGGGGCCAGCCGCGATGCCCTGGCCCACGTGCGGGAGGTGGTGCTGCGCGAGATGCAGAGCGTGACCGATAACCCGCTGGTGCTGCCCGAGGAGGGCCGCACCCTTTCGGCGGGCAACTTCCACGGCCAGCCCCTGGCCTTGGCCGCCGACTATGCCGGCATCGCCCTCGCTGAACTCGCTAACATCGCCGAGCGCCGTATCGAGCAGATGCTCAACCCCGCCCTCTCGGGCCTACCGGCCTTCCTGGCCGAAGGCAGCGGCCTGAACTCGGGCCTGATGATCAGCCAGTACACCGCTGCCGCGCTGGTGAGCGAGAACAAGGTGCTGGCCCACCCGGCCTCGGTGGACTCGATTCCCACCAGCGCCAACCAGGAAGACCACGTCTCGATGGGCACCATCGCCTGCCGCAAGGCCCGTAGCATCTTCGAAAACAGCCTCTGGGTGCTGGCCATCGAGCTGGCCTCGGCGGCCCAGGCCCTCGATTTTCATGCCCCACTGCGCCCGGGCCGGGGTGTGGAGGCAGTCTACCGCCGCATCCGACAGGAAATCCCCCACCTCGACCGCGACCGCTACCTGAAGCCCGAGCTGGCCCGCATCTGCGAGCTGATTCGCACAGGTGAACTGGTGCGGGTGGCAGAGGAGGCTGTGGGTGGCCTGGAATAGGCATTTCTGGGCTGCGACGGATGTTCCGCGAACCTCCTGCATGGCGTACACTGGGCAGGTTGTGGTCGCTGAGCCAACCACCCTCACCGGCTTTTATGCACGCATGCTGCGCGTGCCCAGGGCGGTTTTGGCCCCCATGGCGGGCTACACCGATGCGCCCTTTCGGCGGCTGGCCTGGGAGCACGGGGCGGCCTGGACGGTAAGCGAGATGGTGCTGGCCAGGGGTTTTCTGGCTGGGGAGCGCAAATCCACCGAGCTGGGGGCTCCTTATCCGGGAGAGCCAAACCTAGTGGTGCAGCTTTTTGGCGACGACCCCGAGGTGCTGCGCGATGCAGCGGCCAGGGCGGAAGCCATTTTTTCGCCGGTGGCGATAGACCTGAACATGGGCTGCCCGGCCCCCAAGCTGGCCGGGCGGGGTGGGGCTTGTTTGTTGCAAACCCCCGAGCGGGCTTTTGACCTGGTGAGGGCTATGCGCCAGGGAACCCGGCTCGAGGTCAGCGCCAAGATTCGCCTGGGCTGGGACGAAGACCGGAGCCTGGAAGTGGCCCAGGGCTTGGAGGCCGCCGGGGTGGCTCTCATCACCGTGCATGGTCGCACCAGTGAGCAGCGCTACCAAGGGCAGGCCGACTGGGAAGCCATTGCCAAGGTGGCCCAAAGCGTAAAGGTGCCGGTGCTGGGCTGTGGAGACGTCACCCACGCTGAACATTTTTTTAAGCGCCTTCAAACTGGTGTTGCTGGGATCATGATCGGGCGGGGAGCGGTGGGCAACCCCTGGATTTTTCGGCAGATTGCGGGGGATAACCGCGACCCGAGCGAGCTCGAGCGTATCCAGACCGCGCTGCGCCACGCCCAACTTAATGTGCAGTGGTACGGCGAGTTTCACGGCGTTCGCCAGCTTCGCAAGGTGCTGTACCGCTACTTTCCCCACCGCCCCGAGCTACACCCCGCCCTCAAGCAGGTATCCACACTGGAAGAGTTGCACGCCCTGCTGGGCGGAGCCTAGGGCTGAACAGGTATACTCGACCTAACCACCTGCGCCTGGCCTCGAGCAACCGTGTGTGCTGTAGAGTCTGTGAACCCAGGGCAGTGTAAAAAAAGGGGGTGGGTATGGCTACCAAGCCGAATTACAAGTTCCAAAAGCGCCAGCGTGAGCTGGAAAAACAAAAAAAGAAGGCCGAAAAGGCCCAGCGTAAGGCCAGGGCTACCGAGCCGGAGGCAGCCGAGGGGGGCAACCTCGAGCGCGAATAACAACCTGCGCCAAAGTAAACAGGTTAGTCTGTAGCGACCCACCCAAACCACAACCCGCTGTATCCGTTCAGCAGAGGGCTGGCGCACTTTTTCTGAGCGAGGTTAGTTGCTTTCGATGTGATTCTGTTGACAACATATAAATAGATGGCTATATAATCTAATGTCGAATAAGCCTGACCACAGCCTCGGATGACTTCAGTGCCGATACAAGGGGGTTTTTTGTATGAACAAAGCCATCAGCGTTACTGCTGTAGTGAAGGCCCCGTTGCAAACCGCCTGGGAGGCCTACACCCAACCCCAACACATTACCCAGTGGAACCACGCCTCCGACGACTGGCACTGCCCCAGTGCCACCAACGACCTGCGGGTAGGCGGCAGGTTCAGCTCTACCATGGCGGCCAAGGACGGCAGCTTCAGCTTCGAGTTTGAGGGGGTTTATACCCATGTGGAGCCACACCACCGCCCCGCTTACACCTTCGGCGACCGCCGGGCCGAGGTGGTGTTCGAGCCGGTTACGCCCGGCAAGACCAAAGTCACCGTGACGTTCGACCTCGAGGACACCAACCCCGAAGAGATGCAGCGCGCCGGTTGGCAGGCTATCCTCGAGAACTACAAGAAGCACGCCGAGTCGCTGGCGGGGTGAGCTCGAGCGCGACCGCGAGGTGAGCGGGGCCTCCAGGGCGGGAGCCTTAACTGCTGGCTTACCAACGCTTTAGGAAGCGCGATCAGTAGCCAAACAACAGCCCCCGCCGCTTGGCGGCCTGCACGGCCCGGCTAAAGACCACAATGCCCAGGGCCAGATAAGCCAGGCCGTTCAGCAGGGCCAGGCCCAGCAGGTTCCAGTCCAGAGCGGCCTCTTTAGCCATCATCTGCCGGGTGAGGTCGGCGCCGGGGACCAGCGGCACAAAGTAGCCCAGCTTGGCTAGCCAGCCGCTGCCTTCCAGCGGGTATTGCAGCAGAAATATCAGCAAAAACTGGCTAATACCCAGCAACTGCTGCACCCTTTTGAAGAGCAGGGCCAGACTGGCCATGGCAAAGCCCAGGCCGTATCCGCCAAGCAGCACCGTCGTGATGGGCAGCAGCAGTAGGGGGGTAAAGCTCAGGCGAGCCCCGGTTATGAGTAGCAGCACCAGGGCGATACTACCCATGAGCAAGAGCTGGGTGCCCAGGCCAGCCAGGTTACGCACCAGCAGCAAGGGTATGGGGCCATAGGGCGTGAGAAAGACCTGCTCGAGGGTGCCGGTCTGGGCCTCCTCGGAAAGCCCGAAAGACAGCGAACTATAGGAGAAAAGGGTCAGGGTCCAAAGTAGGAAACCGGCCAGAAGGGCTTCGGTGCGCTCACCAAACTCGGCGCTGGGGCCAGCCAGAAAGCGGGCACCCAAAAACAGCAGCAAGAAGAGGATGCTGAGGCTCACTACGGTTCCCACGAACTCGCTGGGATAACGGCGCAGATAGAGCCAACTGCGTTTGAACTCCACCCAGAAGAGGTCAAGCATGGCCCACCACCTTCAAGAATACCTCCAGCAGATCGGTCTCGGCCCGGGCCACCTTCTTGAGGGGCCAGGGCTTGAGGGCCTCGAGCAGCCGCCACAGCCCCTCGCCATCACCTTGGTAGACATAGCTAGGCCCCTCCCCCTCGAGCCCCAGAGCCCGCAACGATGCCAGCCGCTCAGGTGGAAGTGGGGTCTCTAGCTCGACCACGTAGTGTTCCCCGGCAAAACGGCCCAGTACCTCGGCGGTGCGGCCCTCCAGCAGAATTTTCCCTCGCTGGATGATGGCCAGGCGGCTGGCCAGGCGCTGGGCCACCTCGAGCTGGTGGGTGGTGAGCAGGATGGCCTTGCCCTCCCGGGCCAGCCCCCGCACCATCTCCTCGACCCGCAAGGCGCTTTCCACATCCAGCCCCAGGGTGGGCTCATCCAGCAGCAACAGCTCAGGGTGGTGCATGAGGGCTACGCCCAGCGAAAGCTTCTGCTGCATGCCGCGGGAAAGGTGGCGCACCTCGGTGCGGCTTTTTTCAGCCAGTCCCAGCTGCTCCAGAATGTTTTGCGCCCGCCGGGAGGCTTCTCCAAACCGGAGGCCCCGGGCCACCCCGAAGTAGACCAGGTTCTCCTGCGCGGTCATGCGCCAGTAGACATTGCGGTTGCCCTCCAGTACGGCCCCCAGGTGGCGTAGGGCCCAGGGGTCCCGGTGGGGGTCTTTGCCCATCAGGTGAACCTGGCCCCGGTCGGGCCAGAGCAGCCCGGCCAGCATCTTGATGGTGGTGGTTTTGCCCGCCCCGTTGGGCCCCAGAAAGGCCAGTACCTCGCCCTGGGCCAGGTGCAGGCTCACCCCTTCCACCGCCAGCAGCGTGCCAAAACGTTTGTGAAGTCCGGTGGCCTCGAGTACAGCGGTCATACCTCGCTCAGATTATCATCCAACGCTTACCCAAGCCCACCAGCACACTCAGAAGCCCCAGCGCCAGCAGCACTCGGCAGCCGTGCGGGGTTCACAGAAGGCCCCCAGCAGGCGCGCCAGGTTGGCGTCTAGCAAAAGGGCGACAGGTGCGGGCGAAGTTTCGGGCATACCCCCCCCAGCATACGCGGCGGGTCTAGCGCAAAATCCCCTGCAACACCTGCACCACCGGACGATCCAGGATGCCCGGAATGCGGGCGGTCAGCCCCAGGTCTACACTCACGCCCCCCACCCCCGGCAGGCCCGACAGACCCAGGCGCAGCTCGCCGCGGTTGCGCCCACTGGGTGCAAGTCCAAGGCTGAACCCGCTCTCGGCCACGCTGCGCCCGCCGATCAGGAGGCGCAAAGGGCCTTCCAGGGTGAACCCGATGGGGTTGGGGTTTTCCACTTCCAGCACCAGCCGGATGGCCAGCCCATCCAGCCGGATCTCGACCAGGCGAATGGTGGGAAGCTGGAAGGCAAACTGGATACGCACATCGCGGTCCACCAGCGTCACCGGCCCAATCGGAACCACTGCCGGGCCAAGCTGGGCCCGCAGCTCCCCCAGCAGGCGGAAGCGGGTATTCTGCCCGCTCACCAGGCTGGCCAGGGCGCGGGTGCCCTCTGCGATGGGCACCACCAAGCGGGTCTGGGCCTCGCGGCTGGCGCCGGAGGGTATTTCCAGGGCCGGTAGGGTCAGGCGAAACGCCGCGCCGCCCAGTTCTGCTGTCAGGGTGCTGTCCAGCAAAGGCAGTGTAAAAGAGTTGGGGTTGGTCAGGCGCAGGCGCAGGTCAAACTCGCCCCGCCCGCTAAAGGGATCCAGGGAAACCAGGTTGAACTGCAGCAACTCAACCTGAGGGGCCTGGGGCCGCACGGCCTGCGGCACACAAGCGCCCAGCATCAGGGCCAAACCCAGCAGTATCAGCGAGACTCGGTGCATGCTGTCCTCCAAACCAAGCTTACCGAATCCCTAGCATCCTGGACGGTTCATTTGGCTCAACGAGCCTAACCCACCGTCCAGCCTTTTTCCCGGAACTCTTCCAGCAGGGGCTGGAAGCTGGGCCAGACCGGGCTTTCGCTGGGGTAGGGGGGACGGGGATACCCTCCGGGCAGCCCCAGATGCCGCAGGGCTTGCTTGAGGAGCACAAAGCCCCCCTGGGCCAGCACCCGGCCAAAGGGTTCTACTTCGGCTTGCAGGGCCTGGGCCTCGGCCACCTTGCCAGCCTGCCACAGCTCGAGCAGCATCCGGTAGGGCTTGGGAGCCAGGTTGGACACGGCCAGGATGCCCCCGTGCGCGCCAAGCGCCAGGGCACCCAAAAAAGTGGGGGCATGGCCGGTGTATAGCTTTATACCCAGGTTCTGCGCCCTGTAGAAGGCCATGCGGGCCAGCTCCCCGCTGGAGTCCTTAAGGCCGCCAATGTTGGGGTGCTGGGCCAGCTCGGCCACCACCGGCAGGGGCATCTGGGCTTTGGTGTTGGCGGGCACGTGGTAGAGCCAGACCTCGGCCTGGCCCATATCGGCAATGCCGCCGAAGTAGCGTAGCAGGCCTTCGTGGCCCAGGTTGGCCTCGTAGTAGCGGGGGGGCGTGACCAGGACCCTGGCCCCCAAGTTTGCGGCTTCGTTCAGGGCGATGGCGGCCTGGGCCAGGGTTTCTTCCATCAGGCCCACCATGGCGGGCTTCCTGGGGGTCTGAACGGCCAGGCCTGCGGCCCGCTCCTCGCGGGTTAGGTGGACGCCTTCGCCGTTGGAGCCGTAGAACAACAGGCCGTCCACGTGCGGTTCTACGATCTGCGCCAGCTCATGAAAAGCTTCGACGTCGAGGTTGCCACTGCGGTCGAAAGGGGTGGGAAGGGGAGGGATAATCATAAAAACGGCTTCCTTTTGTAAAGCCAGGTGATTGTAACGCAAAAGCAAACCTTGGAGTGCCGTTTGCCAACACAACACCCTACTGGCTGGCAGACGACCCGTTGTGCCCAAAAGCGCATGGGTTGCCAAACACGCTCCGGCTTAAAAAAACTGCAAGCGTCCGACGACCAAATGGCCTGCCTTACGGTATTGCGGCCTGGTTGGGTAGGTGCATGTCCGGGTAGAGCCAGCTATACTTGGGCCTGTGCAGCGCTTGCTTGACCAGGCAGCAATTCTTATACGGGATGCCCGCGAGGCGCCGCCGGAGCAGGCGGTAAGTGCGCTAAGGGAAGCGGTGGCCTTGCTGGAGGCGGTTCGCCCTTGCAAGGAGCGCGATGGCATGATGGCCCTGGCCTACCTGCGTCTGGCCCAGCTCCAGCGCCAGCTTGGCAAGCGCCACGAGGCCGAGCGCTTTTTCATGCTGGGCTACAGCTATGCCCGCAGCTCGAGACAGGAGCGGGTGCGGCGACTGGCAGAAAAACTCGGCAGCGAATTTGTGAGCCGGCGCCAGGGATAAACCCGTAGCTTGCCAATACACTGCTTGCACGAAGCTACAGCAAACCCTGTAGCGAACAGGAGGAATGGGTTTAGATGGGAGAGTTACTAGGAGACATCGCGGCAACCCTGATTGCGCTTTCGGGGCTGGCGGTTGTGGTGGGTGTGGTTTTGATTAAGCGCAAGGATCGGGTCTGGCACCCGCGGGTAATGCTGGTGGCTACTGCCCTGGCCGCGCTTTTTCTGGTGTTTTACCTGCTCAAGTGGGGCCTGTATGGCACCACCCGCTACGTGGGGCCGGAGGAGTGGCGCGTGGCTTACTACGCCTTGTTGATCAGCCACACCATTTTGGCGGCCCTGAACGGCCCCCTGGTTTTGTGGTTGCTCTACAACGCCTTCAAGCAACGCTTTAGCGTCCATAAGGCCTGGGCCCGCTGGACGGTGCCGGTCTGGCTTTATGTGGCCTTTACTGGCTGGGTGATCGACCTGGTGCTCAAGCGCTACGGCGAGCCAGCAGGTGGCATTGGCTTTTAGCGCTTTCCCCAGGCCTCGAGCACAATCTGACCATCTGCTACCCGGGCCCGCTCAGGGCCGCGGTTGCTGGTGTCGCCTGCCGGAGCCTGGGCCAGGTGGTGGGCAATGCGGAGCTGCTTCGCTTCTAGGCGCATGGCCCAGATGGTGGCCTCCTCCTGGCCGGTGGCCCCGGCGTGGGCCAGTCCGCGCAGCTTGCCTACCACGATGATGTCGCCGGCGGCCACCACTTCGGCCCCGGCGTTCACGTCGCCCAGAATGACCACCGTACCCGGCGACTCGATGCGAACGCCCGCGCGCACCGTCTGGTCAATCACCTCGGTATAGGGGATGTATTTCTCGCCCCGCTGGGGCCTGAGCTGCAAGCCCCGCTCCCGGCCCAGCTCGAGCAGGGCCTCCAGTACCCCCTGGTTCACCACCCCCGCTACCTCGACCTCGAGCGGCAGCGGAGGCAGGTCGGCCAGGGCTTTTTTCAGCATCTCCGGGGTTTCGTTGCCGTCGAGCCGAACTGCCAGGGCGTTAAGGGTCGCACGAATTCGCATGCAAGGCAGTTATACCAGAAAGCCTAGCGGTTGGCGATGTGGATGGCCTGACGGTGCAAGTGTTCGGCGGCCTCCATGATGCCTTCGGAAAGGGTGGGGTGGGCGTGCACGGTGAGGGCCACGTCGGTTACGGTAGCACCCATCTCCAAGGCCAGGGCCAGCTCGGCAATCAGGTCGGAGGCGCTTGGGCCCACAATGTGCCCACCCAGCAACAGGTCGGTCTCGGCGTCGCCAATCAGCTTTATCAGGCCCTCGGTGGCGTCCAGGGTCATGGCCCGGCCCGAGGCCGCGAGGGGAAACTTGCCCACCTTGACCTTGTACCCCGCCTTGCTGGCTTCCTCCTCGGTCATCCCCACCGCGGCCCACTCGGGGCTGGTGTAGACCACGTTGGGAATCTGGTAGTCCATCACGGCGTTGCCCCCGGCGGCGTTTTCCGCGGCAATCAGGCCCTCCTTCATGGCCTTGTGGGCCAGCAGGGGGGGGCGGGTGACGTCGCCGATGGCGTAGATGCCAGGCACGTTGGTTTCCATCTTTTCGTTGGTGGGCACATAGCCGCGCTCATCCACCACCACCCCGATGGCCTCGAGGCCCAGTCCCTTGCCCCGGGGGCGCCGCCCGGTGGCCACCAGAATCTTGTCCACCACCAAGGTGTCCTGCTGGCCGCTTTTGACATCCTCGAGGGTGACGTGCAGGCCGTCTTTTTTCCGCTCGACCTTCACGCCTTTAGTGTTGGTGCGGATGGTGATGCCCTGCTTGGTCAGAATTTTGGCCAGCAGACCTGCGGTCTCGGGGTCGGCAGCGGGCAGAATCTGGCCCATGAACTCGATCACGGTGACCTCGGCCCCCATGCGCTTGTAGACCTGGGCGAACTCGAGCCCAATCGCACCCCCCCCGATGCAAAGCATGCGCTTGGGGAATTTGTCCTCGATACGCAGGGCCCCGGTGGAGTCCACGATGTCTTTCTGGTCTACCTCGAAGCCCGGCAGGGTGTTGGGCTCCGAGCCGGTGGCCACGATGAAGGTCTTGCCCTGGACGCGCTCGCCCCCCACCTCGATGGTGTTTTTATCAACAAACCTGGCAAAGCCGGTTTTCAGCTCTACCTTGTTGCCCTTCAGAAGCTGCGAGACCCCGCCGGTGAGCTTCTTGACGATGCCGTCACGCCAGCCGCCCAGCTTTTTGTGATCAAGCCGGGCCTCCTTGACCTCGAGGCCGAAGGCGCTTCCGTGTTTGATGCCCTCGAGTTCTTCCGCGGCGTGCAGTAGCGCCTTGGTAGGAATACAGCCCACGTTCAGGCAGACCCCCCCCACATGTTCGGCCTCCACCGCCAGCACCCGCTTGCCCAGCTGGGCCGCCCGAATGGCCGCATGGTAGCCGCCGGGGCCGGTTCCGATCACGATTACGTCGTAGATGGTTGACATAGACACCCCATTCTAGTAAGGCTATGTATAAAAAACAAAATCCGTATGATGAAAAACTACAGCGCTTCCAGGAAAAGCCGCTCGGGTTTCTCTAAGAGCCGGATAACCTCTTTGCAGAAGCGGGCCGCCTCGGCTCCGTCCACCAACCGGTGGTCGAAAGAGAGCGAGAGGTACATCATCTGCCGCACCACAATCTCATCCCGCTCGTCCACCACAGGGCGCTTCTGAATGGAGTGCACGCCCAGAATGGCCGCATCCGGCACGTTGATGATGGGGAAGCTGAAGAGGGCCCCAATCGAGCCAATGTTGGTGATGCTGAAGGTAGAGCCGCTCACCTCCTCCGGAGATAGCTTGCCCAGGCGGGCTTTTTCGGCCAGGTCGCCCACCTCGCGGGCGATCTGGAGCAGGCTTTTGCGCTCCACGTCCCTCACCACCGGCACAATCAGGCCGTTTTCAGCGGCCACCGCCATGCCGATATTCACGTAGTGCTTGAGCACCACCTCCTGCCGGGCCTCGTCCAGCGAGCTGTTGAGGGCAGGGAACTTTTTGAGCGCCACCGCCACCGCCTTGAAGATGAAGGGCAGGTAGCTGAGCTTCACCCCCTGGGCTTCGGCCTCCGGCTTGAGCCGGTTGCGCAGGGCCACCAGCTCGGTCATGTCCACCTCGTCCACCGAAAGTGTACGCACCGTGTAGAGATGCGAGGCCATCATCTGCTGGGCGATGGCCCGCCGCAGGCCGCGCAAAGGGACGCGGGTCTCCTGGTTTTCGTAACCCTTGGGGGTTTTGTACTGCACGGGTGCAAGGCCCAGCAAAGGCGGGCTGCCGCGCTCGAGGGCGGCCTCGGAAGGCGGCCTGACCTCCTTGCTGGCCTGCTTCTCAGCGTAGGCCTTCACGTCTTCCACCCGCACCCGCCCGCCAGGCCCCGAGCCTGGAATCTGGGCGATGTCCAGCCCCAGCTCACGGGCCAGCTTGCGGGCAGCCGGTACCGCGATCACCCGCCCGTGGGGCTGGGCTACGGCGGTACTTTGCGCAGCCGACAGGGGTGCGGCTTTGCTGAAGGGGTTTTTTACCTGCTCCTGCTTGTTGTCGGGCTTGAACAAGGAGAGGTTGGCCCCGTCATCCTCCGCTACCTGGCCGGGCTCTACAATGGAGCGCTCCTCCTGGGCCTGCAGGCTGGGGGCCGCTTCGGGTTTTTCGCCGATGGGGGCAGCGACCTCACCTGGCTCGGCGATGAGGGCAATGGGTGCATGAACCGGTACCACATCACCTTCCTTGACCAGCTTTTGCAGCAAGACCCCCTCGTAGGGGCTCGGTAGCTCCACCGTTACCTTGTCGGTCATGACCTCCACAAAGGGCTGGTCTTTTCTCAAGGCCTCGCCCTCGTTCACCAGCCACCTAAGAATCTCACCTTCTACAACAGACTCTGCCAGCTCGGGCAACACCACTTCTTTGGGCATCTTTTCTCTCCTAGTAGTCCAGTAGACGCTTGGCTGCGTTCAGGATACGGGTTACGGTGGGCATGTACAGCTTGTCCTGGGCCAGCGGGTAGGGGGTGTCGAACCCGGTAACCCGCAGGGGCGGGGCCAGCAACTGGTCGAAAAGCTCTTCGGAAATGGTGGCGGTCACCTCCGAGGCCATGCTGGCCGTGCGCGGCGCTTCGGAGATCATGAGCAGGCGCCCGGTCTTGGCTACCGACTCCAGCACGGTTTGTTTGTCCCAGGGCATTACGGTGCGCAGGTCAATTACCTCCGGGTCGATACCTGCGGCGACCATCTCCTCGGCGGCTTTGAGGGTCTCGACCATTGGCCCGCCATAGGAAACCAGGGTGATGTCGCGGCCTGTGCGGCGGATAGCTGCCTTGCCGATGGGCAGCAAGAAGTCGTCGCTGGGTACCTCTTCCTTTACCGCACGGTAAAGGCGCTTGGGCTCCATAAACACCACCGGGTCATCGTTGCGGATGGCGGCTTTGAGGAGCCCTTTGGCGTCGTAGGGGGTAGAAACCACAATCACCTTCAGACCAGCGGTGTGGGCAAAGTGGGCTTCGGGGCTTTGCGAGTGGTGGTGGCCCCCCTTCACACCCCCGCCGGTGGGCATGCGTACTACCATGGGGGCGCTGAACTGGCCTCCTGAGCGGTAGCGTAGCTTGGCGGCCTGGGAAAAGAGCTGGTCGATGCCGGGAAAAACGTAGTCGGCAAACTGAATTTCGGCCACTGGCCGCATCCCGTGGGCAGCCAGCCCCACCGCGGCCCCGATGATGGCGGCCTCGGCGAGGGGCGTGTCCACTACCCGCTCGGGGCCATACTTTTGCTGCAGGCCCTCGGTGGCCAGGAAAACCCCGCCTCGCTTGCCCACGTCCTCGCCCAGCAACATCACCCGCTCGTCGCGGTTCATCTCTTCGTCCAGGGCCTCATTTATAGCCTGGATAAGGGTCATGGTTGGCATAAAACCTCCTCAGGACTGCAGTTCCTCTGCTACCAGGCGCCGCTGTTCCTCCAGGTGCCAGGGGCGGGCGGCGTAAACGTCATCGAACATCTCGAGCGGATCGGGCTCCCCGGCCTCGAGGGCTTCCTGCAGGGCGGCCTCGAGCTCCTTGGAGATTTCCAGCCTTAGCTCGTTGGCCCACTGGGCGTCCCACAGACCCTGCTTTTCCAGAAAACGCTGGTAGCGCAGGAGGGGGTCTTGCTGGCGCTCGGCGGCCAACTCTTCGCGCGAGCGGTAGCGGCTGTCGTCGTCGGCGGAGGAGTGGGCCCCAAAACGGTGCACCACCAGCTCCACCAGGCTGGTTCCCTGGCCGGCCCTGGCCCGTTCGATGGCCTCCTGCATCACGAAGTAGCTGGCCAGCACGTCCAGGCCGTCCACATAGTAGCCGGGAATGCCGTAGGCGTGGGCCTTGATGGCGATGTTCTCCGAAGCGGTCTGCTTGGAGATGTTGACGCTAATGGCATAGCGGTTGTTTTCGCACACAAACACCGCCGGAGCCCGCTGTACGGCGGCAAAGTTGATGCCGGCGTGCCAGTCGCCCTCGCTGGTAGCCCCGTCGCCAAAGGTGCAGACCGCCACCTGGCCGGTGCGGCGCAGCTTCATGCTGAGGGCGGCCCCGGTAGCAGGGGGAATGTGCGAGGCGATGGCCGAGCAGACCGTAAACACGTTGAGTGCCTTGCTGCCGGGGTGCGAGGGCATCTGGCGGCCCTTGGCGGGGTCGGCGGCATTGCCCAGGGTCTGGCCGAAGATTTCGACCAGCGGCATCCCCAGGGCCAACATCAGGCCCATATCGCGGTAGTAGGGGAAGAGCCAGTCGTGGCCTTTGCGCAGGGCATGGGCGATGCCCACCTGGGCGGCCTCGTGGCCGGCATGGGGGGCGATGAAGCTGGTCTTGCCGGTGCGAATGAGGATGACCAGTTTTTCGTCCAGTAGCCGGGCCGCCAGCATATCGCGGTAGAAGCGCTGGAGCTGTTCGGGCGGCAGGGCGTGCTCGAACGGGGCCATCCAGTGGCCCTGCTCGTCTACCAACCGGATGGGTTCGCTGCTAAAGGGTTGGAAGCGTATTTTCTCTTGAACCATGTCTCCTCCTGGCTTGCCGGGGTGACCGACTCGCCTGTACCAGAAGGCCCTGGGTAAGGGCCTCCAAAGCTCGTGTCATCCTGGGTAAGGACTTTCACGGGGAACCACCCGGCCAAAGCAAGAGACCTCCCAGACTGGAGGCCTGTACAGTCGCTTTGGTATACCGGGCCAAAGGTTTTGGGTGCGCCCATTCCAACCACCGGCTTGAGGCGCGTCTCCATAGGAACCTCTTGGTACCAAAGATTATAGCGGGTTTTGGGCCGTCTCAAATTTGGGTGGGGTCAAGGTTGGTTGTGTGTGGCCGCGTTTCGCAGCCGACGGAACCTCGAGGCCAACCTATAAACTGGCCCCTGGGGGGTGTGGGGATCGGGTATGAAGCTCAGGATTTGTGTAATCGGTAAGCCAAAACTAGAGTTCGCCCGTGTGGGACTGGAGATGTATGCGGCAAGGCTGCATAGGTACACCAAACTGGATCTGGTTTACCTAAGAGAGAGTACACCGGTTCAAGAGGGGCAACGCTTGCTGGAAGCCTCCCAGGGCTACCGGCGGGTGGTGCTGGACGAGCGGGGACAACTGCCCGATACCCTGGCGCTAAAAACCCGGCTCGAGGCCTGGGAAATGGGGGCCGAAAAAGGCGTGGCTTTTCTGATAGGGGGCGCCGAGGGCCACGCCCAGGCCGTGCGCGACCAGGCCGACTGGCTGCTGGCCCTATCCAGGCTCACCCTGCAGCACGAGCTGGCCCTGGTGGTTTTGCTGGAGCAGCTCTACCGGGTCGAGACCCTCAAGCGCGGCGAGCCCTACCACCGCTAGCCAGGCAGCTCTCCGCGGGCTTTACCGGCAGGGTGGGAAGATTTGAGCAGGGCGTAGCAGGGGCTGGGGCGATACATAGGGCTCGAGCCTGAGTTGCAACCCACTGCGGCCTACGTTGAGGAACGCAACATTGCCCGATTCGGTGTACCAGGCGAATAAATCCCCCGCATCGGTGTTGCCATTGCCATTCACATCCTTCCAACCCTGCAGTTTGTACTGACGATCCGCGGGCAGGTTGCTGAAGTTGAACGGCGAGGAAAGGACATTTTGTGTAATGGTGATCTCCTCTGCACACAGAATGGTGTCGCCCGATACGCCAAACAAGGTCAGAAGGGTTCCGTTGAGCGAGGCCGTGGGTGGGGGTGGGGTCTGGGGCTGGGTCACAGTCAAAGTGATGCGGGTTTCTGCGCTGGTTCCGCTGCCGCTGCCGCCAATCACCAGGGTGTAGCTTCCGGGGCCGACCCCGCTGCCCACGCTCAGGCTGAGGGCGCTGTTCGCAGTGGTGGGGTTGGGACTGAAAGAACCCGTTACCCCGCTGGGTTGCCCGCTGAGGGTGAGGGTTACGGGGCCGCTGAAGTTACTGCGGTTCACACCGATATTGACGGTGGCGTTGCCCCCAGGGTTCAGGCTAAGGCTGGTGGGGGCCGCAGTCAGGCTCAGAGCAGGGGCGGGCGGGGCGCTCAAGCGATCCAGGGCGGCTTTCGCGTCAATTAGGCCCGCACCGCAATCGTTGCCGCTGCTGCGATTGCACTGAGCGGCGCTCAGTGGCCAAGCGGTTTGCTTGAGGATGGTCAGAGCTTCGCCGGGGGTCAGGCTGGGCTTACGGCTTTTCATCAAAGCCAGCACACCCGCCACATGCGGAGCGGCCATCGAGGTGCCTTGCTTGAAGCCATAATTGTTGCTGTTGATGGTACTCAGAACGCCATTGGAGGGGTTATTGCGGGTATCGCCACCCGGTGCCATCACATCAATGCGGGTTCCGTAGTTGGAGTAAAAAGCCCGGTTTCCACTCCGGTCGGTAGCGCCCACGGTGATGACCCCGCTGCAACCCGCCGGCGTAAAGGTGCTGGCGTCCGCATTGGAGTTGCCCGCCGCCACGACCATAATTTTGCCCGCAGCCGCCACGTCGTTGATGGCAGCTTGCATGGTGGACGAAGGGGCGCAGGCCACCTGCCCGCCCAGCGACATATTGATGATGTCGGCTGGATTGGCGTTGCTGGGAACACCGGCCACACTGAGGCCTGCAGCCCAGCGCAGGGCATCGGCCACGTCGGCCAGGGTTCCCCCCTCGCTGCTCAAGGCGCGGATCGGAACCAGTCGGGCCCCCCAACTGACCCCGGCCACGCCGGTACTGTTGTTGGTGGCCGCGCCTACGGTTCCGGTTACGTGGGTTCCGTGGAAATCGCTGTTGAGGCCGGTGTCCTCGGGGTTGGGGTCCCGCCCATCGCCATCGCCGGAGACACTGCTGTCGCTCACAAAGTCGTAGCCGAGTAGCAGCTTGCCGGCAAGGTCGGTGTGGGCTGAAAAAATACCGCTATCAATAACGGCTACTCGAACCGAATTGCTGCCGGTCTCGCCATCCCAGGCCTGGGGCAGGTTGATGGCGGCGTAGTGCCACTGTTCGCCATAGCGAGGGTCGTTGGGGGTGAGGAAGGGCTCCAATATATAGTTGGGCTCGGCATATTCCACGTCACTTCTGGATAGCAATGCGGTTACGGCTGAGAGTGTGTCGCTGGCATCGAGGTTGGCTCGGTACAGATGGGTATTGGCTAGGCTCAACGGACGCAGTCGCTGGAGGGCCACACCCCCCACCGAGAGGGTTTCGACCGATTGCAGGCTAACCCCGGATTTGAAACGAACGATAATTTCACCCGCCACAAAGCGAGCCGCTTGAGTGCCGGCAGGGGCGGCAATGCTCACCGTACCGCTGATGCTGCCGCTTCCCGTGGGGGGTGGAGCACTCACGTTAAAACTCACCGAAGCGCTTTTGCTGCTATCGGCCTGGCTGGTGGCGGTTACGGTGGCATTACCTTCACCTACAGCAGCCACCAGGCCCGTGTCGCTCACGGTCACAACAGCAGAGTTGCTGCTCCTCCAGGTGACGGCAGTGTTGGAACTGTTGCGAACCTGAGAACTCAGTTGAAGGCTCTGTCCGGTGAGCAAGGCGATAGGGCCGGACGGGGTGACGGAGACGGAAACCGCAGGTGCAGGCGGATTGTTGCAGGCTGCGAGCAAGGCGAGGGTCAATACCCAGAGTAATCGGATTCTGAACATAGCGCTAGCATAGCTGCCCTGTGTTCAGGGGCTGTGAAAGCAAATTAAAGAGACCTTTTGTTTGCTTGCAGGGCCAGCGGCAGGTATCCCCCAATGGCCAGCGCGATGAGCGCCGACCAGATGAGCAAGGCCGTGCTGTAGTTGCCGAGCCCCAGCACCACCCCTATGCCCCACTGGAGCAAGAACACCCCCATAAAACCCATAAAGTTGATGGCCGTGACGGCACGCCCGGTTAGCTCGGTGGGGAAGGTCAGGCGGGCCTGGGCCAGGCTCAGGATGTTAAATGCGCCGGTAAAGCCCATCAGTGCGTAGGTTATGTAGATACCCAAAAGCGGCATCTGAGGCCACAGGGCCAGCAGCAAGGGCCCCAGGGTGAAGGCGATGCTGGCCGTGAGCAACACCCGCGGCAGGCCCCAGCGGTCGGCCAGGGGGCCGCACAGCAAAAAGCCCAGCAGAGCGGCCAGCGAGAAGGTGAAGAGGATGCTGCCGACCTCGAGGCTCCCCATACCCCGCACCTTGAACAAAAAGTCGCCGCCCCACAGGGTCTGCCAGGCCAGAAACCCACCCCCCAACATGAAGTTGAGCCAGCCCATGCGCCAGAAGAGGCTGCTCTGCCAGATCAAAGCGGCGTTGCCGCCCTGGGCATTGCGGGGTAGCGCCATGCCCGTGGGGGCGTTGCGTACCCCCAGCGCCACCACCAGCGCCACCAACACAATCACCAGCGCGCCCCACTCGAAAACCGTCCGCCAGCCTATTTGTTCTTTAAGCCAGGCCAGGGGGCTCGAGGCCGCGATGGCCCCGGAGGCGCCTAGGGCCACATACAGGCTGCTGACGCTGGCGTAGCGGTGGGCCGGAAACCACAGCGAAAAAGCCTTCAAAGCGCCCATCAGTGCCGCTGCAAAGCCGATGCCCAGGAGCGCTCGCCCCAGCGAAAGGGTGAAGAAGTCCTGCGCCGAGGCGAAGATGAGGGCCCCTATAGCCCCCAACAGCATGAGGGCCGGGTGTACGAAGCGCGGGCCAAAGCGGTCTAAGAGGGCGCCCAGGGGCAACTGGGCGATGGCAAAGGTCAGGTAAAAGAGGCTGGTCATCAGGCCCAGCTCGGCCGAAGTAAGGCCCAGGTCGCGCCTTAGATCGGGCGAGATAACCGCGTTGGTAGCACGGAAAAAGTAGGAGAGAAAGTAGGCCAGAAGCAGAATTATGAAAACCCGTGAGGCCGCCGACATGTCCAGTATCCTACCCCTATGAAAGCCAATTCGACTTCTACGCTATGGCTCGAGCTCCTGGGCGGCCTTTTGGTGGTGCTGGGGTCCCTTTTGGCCTGGCTGGCTTTCACCCTGGCCAACCAGACCCTCGACCCCACCCTGGAGAAAAACCTCCTGCGTATCCGGCTCGATCTTCCGGGCTTTCTGGACGGAGTGGCCCGCCATCTTTCGGTCGCGGGGGCCTGGATGGCGGGGGTGGGGGCCTTGCTCTTTTTTGGGGCCAGCTATCTGGTGCAGGTCTTCCGGGTGGTGTTGGGCCTGGCGGCCCTGTTCGCCCTGGGGGTCTGGGCCTGGCTGGCACTGGGTTAGCGGGGTCAAAATGAACCCTCTGCCCTAAACAACCGGCCCCAAATGGGCTACCCTGAGTGCATGGCCATCGTTACATCCCAAGCCATTCGCCAGGACTTCCCGCTTTTGTTGCACCACCCCGATCTGGTCTACCTCAACTCGGCGGCCACCAGCCAGAAGCCCGAGGTGGTCATCGAGGCGGTATCCCGCTACTACCGCGAACTCAATGCCAGCGTGCACCGGGGGGCCTACACCCTTTCGGTACAAGCCAGCGAGGCCTACGAGCGGGCTCGTCGCACCCTGGCCCGCTTCATTGGGGCCGACGAGCACGAGATTATCTTCGTGCGCAACACCACCGAGGCCCTCAACCTGGTGGCCTATGCCTGGGGCCTGCACAACCTGGGGCCCGATGACGAAATTCTCCTGACCGAGATGGAGCACCACGCCAACCTGGTGCCCTGGCACCTGGTTTGTGAACGCACTGGGGCCAAAATCAAGGCCATTCCGCTGGGGCCGGATGGCCGCTTGGAGCTCGAGGCCCTGGACTCGCTGCTCTCCGATAGGGTCAAGCTGGTGAGCGTGATGCACGTCTCCAATGTGCTGGGTACGGTCAACCCGGTGGCACAGATTGCCCAGGCGGCCAGGGCTATGGGCGCTTTGGTGGTGGTGGACGGGGCCCAGTCGGCGCCGCACATGCCCATAGATGTGCGGGCTTTAGGAGCTGATTTCTACGCATTTTCCGGGCACAAGATGCTGGGGCCTACCGGTATCGGGGTGCTCTGGGGGCGCTACGAGGTGCTGGAAACCCTGGCCCCCTTCTTGGGGGGTGGCAGCATGATCCGTGAGGTGTTTGTCGACCGCTCCACCTATGCTCAGCCCCCCCAGCGCTTCGAGGCCGGAACCCCGGCGGTGGCCGAGGCGATTGGGCTGTCCAAGGCCGTGGAATACCTGGAAGGCCTGGGCATGGACAGGGTATGGCAACACGAGCTCGAGCTGGCCGCCTACGCCCTGAAGCGCCTGGACGAGGAACTGCCGGAGGTGCGTACCTTTGGCCCCCGTGGTCCCGACCGGGGCGGGGTGATCCCCTTTGTGCTGGGCGGTATCCATGCCCACGACGTAGCCACCGCCCTCGACCAGTATGGTATCGCGGTGCGGGCCGGACACCACTGCGCCCAACCCCTGCACCGCAAGCTTGGCGTTCCGGCCACGGTGCGGGCCAGTTTTTACGTCTACACCACTCCCGAAGACGTCGATCGCTTTATCGAGGCCCTCAAGAAAGTGCGGGACTTTTTCAAAGACTGGTTGTGATGTTCTGGGTTCCCCCGAATACCCAGTACGGTGTTTGTGGCAGGGGCGCAATAATCGTGTAGTGTACTCGAATTTGCAACGATAAAACCCACCCGTGGCGTCCGGTCAAATCCGAGGGAATACAAACCTCCCCGTTAATGCTTGGGGCCTGGCCCCAAAAGCAGAACCCATCTGAAAATTATCCCTGCCAACGCGTCGCCCTCAGGTGATGGGGGCTTCCTCGCGGAACTGCAACTCATAGAGATCGCGGTAAAGCCCCCCTTGGGCCAGGAGCTCCTCGTGGGTGCCCTGCTGGACGATCTGCCCTTTGTCCAGAACCACAATCTGGTCGGCGTTGCGCACGGTGGAGAGCCGATGGGCAATGACAAAAGTGGTGCGGCCTTGCATGAGTTTATCCAGGGCTTCTTGCACCAGCGCCTCCGACTCCGAGTCGAGCGAGCTGGTGGCTTCGTCCAGAATCAAAATCCGGGGGTTTTTGAGCAAGGCTCGAGCAATGGCGATGCGCTGGCGTTGCCCACCCGAGAGCTTGACTCCGCGCTCGCCCACCAGGGTTTGGTAGCCCTGGGGAAAGGCGCTGATGAACTCGTGGGCGTTGGCAGCCTTGGCGGCCTCGATGACCTCGGCCTGGCTGGCCAGGGGGTTGCCGTAGCGGATGTTTTCCTCGATGGAACCCGAAAAGAGCAAGGTTTCCTGGGGTACCAGGGCAATCTGGCGCCGCAGGTCTACCAGCCGTAGCTGGCGGATGTCCACTCCGTCCAGGGTAATGCGGCCTCTGGTTACATCGTAAAAGCGTGGAATCAGGGCAATCAGGGTGCTTTTACCAGCACCGCTGGGGCCCACCAAGGCCACCACCTGGCCGGGAAGGGCGGTCAGGTTGACCCCGCGCAGGATCGCGCCGCGCTCATCGTAAGCAAAGTGGACGTCTTCCAGCCGTACCTCGCCCCGCACCGCCACCAGGGGGTAGGGGTTTTCGGGTTCTTTCAAGTCGGAAGGGGTATCCAGCAGCTCAAAAATCCGGCTGCTGGCACCCAATGCGCTTTGTACCTGGCTCCAGATGCCGGCCAGCGTGCCCACACTGGCGGCCACGTTGAAGGCATACAGGATGAAAGAAACCAGCTGCCCTGGGGTAATCTCGCCCAACGAGACCAACCGCCCGCCATACCAGAAGATGAGCCCCAAGGCGCTGAAGATGGTAAAAAACACCACCCCGCTGAGCCCCGAAGAAACCAGCGCCCGCCGCAAAGCAGTGCGGTATGACTCACCGATGAGCTGGCTGTAGCGCTCGGCCTCGAGCTTCTCTGCCGTAAAGGACTGCACCACCCGAATGCCGCTTATGGACTCTTCGGCGCGGGCGTTGGCCTCGGCCACTTTGTCCTGATAGGCCTTGCTGAGCCGCCGGATCATGCGCCCCAGCACGATGGCCACCAGGATGACCACAGGAACCACTGCCAGGATGAAGCTCGAGAGCTTCCAGTTGGTCCAGAACAAGATGGTCAGGGTGGCGGCAAACATCAGCGGGGTGGTAAAAAGCTGCACCAGGGCAGTCGAAACCACCCCTTGCACGGTGGCGACATCGGAGGTGAGCCGGCTGGTGATGTCGCCGGTTTTATGGTTCTCAAAAAAGCGAGGGGAGAGCGAGAGCAGGTGGCTAAACAGGTGGCGGCGCAGGTCGGCCACCACCCCTTCGCCCGAGCGGGCAAAGAGGTAGTTTTGCAGGCCAGAAAACACGGCCTGGCCGGCAAAAACCAGCACCAGCAAGAGGGTGTAGCGGTCAATCTGGGCCAGGTTACCCTGCTCGAAAATCGAGGTATCGAGCATCCGGCTCACGAGCTGCGGGAAAGCCAGAAAAAAGCCGGTGGAGATCAGGCTCGAGATTCCCGCCAGCAACAAGCCCAGCCGGTAGGGGCGGGTGTAGGCCAGCAGGCGGCTCAGCTGACGAAAATCGCGCCGCGATGCCGATGCGGATGGAGGGGTTTGTGATGTGGGTCGCATATCTGGATTAGTCTGCTGGGGGAAAGGAGCGGATAGTGTGGGTTAGGTTTGAATGGAGCTCTACGCTGCGATAGATGCCAAGGCCCCTTTAGTTTACTGAATGCCCCGTTGGGGGGGCCTTACAATGAATCCCATGAGCCTTTTGGATGAGCTGTACAAAGAGATCATCCTGCGCCACTACAAGTCGCCGCACAACTATGGGCCGCTGGAGACGGCCAACGTGCGGGTGATGGGTGACAACCCTTCCTGTGGCGATCAGATTGAGTTGCAGGTAGAGACCGATGGTGAGCACATAGCCAACCTGCGCTTTAGGGGGCAGGGCTGTGCCATCTCGCAGGCTTCGGCTTCGCTGATGACCGACCTGGTCAAGGGCAAGACCTGGGCCGAGGCCCTCGAGCTAAAGAGCAAGTTCAAATCCATGATTGTGGACGGCACCCCACCCGTACCCGAGCTGGGCGATCTGGCGGCTTTGTCGGGTGTACACAAACTGGCAGCACGGGTTAAGTGCGCTACCCTGGCCTGGAATGCCCTAGAACAAGCGGCCCATCAAGCGGGTGCGGTGTCTCGAGCGCCAAACGCATAGCCCAGGCTGATCAGCCTGGGCTTTTGCTGAGGTTCGTTTCTAACCAAGCAAGGTGCTGAAGTCGTTGAAATCGGCGCGAAAACCGCCGGGTACGCCTTTGGCGATCACCGAGACCGCATCGTGGGAGTGCAGGCTCTCGAGGTGCGAGCAGGCCACCTGGAAGTCGTGGATTCGCCTGTCGGCCTCGAGCTGCTCGTAAAGCAGCCGGGCGGCATCCTCCACAAACTTAACGTAGGCCCCGTTCAACTCGGCAAAGGCCTGTTCGTCCTCACGTTTGACCATGACTTGGGTCTCGGTCTTGAGGGCTTCGCGGGCGTGCTGAATCAGGTCTTCCAGGTGCAGTGAGGTATCGGGGGCCACCTCCACCTTGATGCGGGCCTTGGAGCGCTGGCTGTGGGGAATGGCATACACCCCGCGGGTGTCGCGGGCGTGCTCGGCCAGCTCGGCGGAGCAGGGGCAGGCCGAGGAGTAGACGAAGTCCAGCTCTACATAGCGCCTTAACGTTCCGTCTGCTTCGATGGCGGCCTCGTAGCTGCCGCTGTAGTACTGGTAGCCTTCCAGGCCCGAGCGCAGGGCCGATACCAGCATGGGGTAGTTGAAGGCTACCTTAACCCGGGCGGTCAGGCTGCCCAGCTCGCGGCGGTAGTCTTCTACTACCTGGGCCAGGGTATCCAGGCTGAAAACCGCGTCTTTGTGGGCATAAAAGGTGCGGATAATCCGGCTCATGTTGATGCCCTTGAGGTTGGCCTGGAGGGAAACCGTACCGGTAACGCGGGCCTCGAGGGTCAGGGCTTCACCTCCAGGAGTAGCAAACCTGAGCGGCAGCCGGAAGCCCGAGATGCCTACCTGCTGAATAGGAACGTTGGCCCCTTCGACCGAGTCCACCGTCTCGGTCATGTCGGGCAGGCTGGCTTTGTAGGCGGGGTCGGGCTGAAATTGATGGTCGTAATGGCGAGTGATGATGGGTTCCGCACCGTCGGTATTGCGAAACAGGTAGGCTTTTTTGCCGCCGTTTTGGTCGAGTTTGGATGGGGGAGTATCGAGGATTTGCTTATCGTCGTAGCTAAGCAAGGGTATCTCCTTTTTCGTCAGCAACCTCGAGCAGTCTGACGCGTGTTTCAAGCGAAGGGAACCTCTTGAGTAGACCCTGAACCACTTCCCTTCATCCCGGTTCAGGAACCAATGTCAGTCTAGAACAACTGCATGGCTATAGCATGCCACCTTATACATAAACTGAACGTAACCTAGACACTTGTTTTTCCTGGGGTGTGTATGATGGGGCGCGAACCACAATAGTAAAATCCCCTCCTGTGGGAGGGTTTTAGATTTCCGTGCTAGAGATTCCATCCGCCCGCAACCTCCACAACCTGACCGGTGAGGTAGCCGCTATTTTCTTCCACAAAAAACAGAACCGCTCGAGCCAGCTCCTCCAGACTGGCCAAGCGACCCATGGGAATCTTGTCTAGGGGCTTGGAGACGGAGTTTTCGGCTACTCCCGGTGAGACCACGTTTACCGTTACGCCTTTGGGCGCGAGGCGCTGGGCCAGCGACTTGCTGTAGATCACCAGGCCGGTTTTAGCGATAACATAGGGCGTAATATCCGGGCGGGCCAGCAGGTTCTGCGCCCCGGCGAACCCGATGTTAACCACCCGCCCATAGCCGCTCTGGCTCAGGTAGGGGAGGGCAGCCTGGGTTAGGTAAAAGGGCGCATTGAGGTTGGAATCGATTATCCGGCGCCATTCTTTGGGGGAGACCTCGTCAATGGGTTTTTTTAGGTAGTCGCCCACGTTGTTAACCAGTACCTGCAGGCCCCCAAGCTGCTCGACCACCGCAGCGATGAGTGCCCGGGCTTCGTGCTCCTGCGTCACGTCGGCTTTTACCTTGATGGCCTGAACCCCATGCTGCTCGGCTTCCTGACGGGTTTGTTCGGCCTCGAGGGCGCTGGTGTGGTAGTGCACGGCCACATCAAAGCCCCTCTGGGCCAGCGCCAGCACGATGGCCCGCCCAATCCCCCTGGCCGAGCCGGTCACCAGGGCCACTTTGTTCATGTGGCCCCCTGGCGCATGTACGCCTCCATCAGGGCGCGGGTGATGCGGTTCAGGGGATACCTTAGTGCCTCCTCTGGGCGAACCCAGGCCCACTCCACAATTTCTTCGTTGGGCTGGACTTCCTCGCTGGAAGACTGGGCGAAGTAGTTGACGAACAAAAAGTGCATGGGTTTGTGAAACTCTGGGTCGAACACCCCTTCCAGCAACAGGGCGTGGCGGATGTTGAAGAGCTCGAGGCCCACTTCTTCCCGGAACTCTCGCCTTAATGCCTTTTCCAGGGGCTCGCCCCACTCAATCTTGCCTCCTGGCACGCCCCACAAGCCCTGCCACTTGGTGGTTTTGACTATCAGTACCCGGCCCGACGGCCCCTGTACCAGGGCGCCCACGGTGGGGATAGGGTATGTGTGTTGCATACAGGTTTCAGGCTACGTGAGCAGGGCCAAAGAGAAGGTGCTAAAGGTTAACATGCCAGCCCGGAAGGGGTGGGGGCCGAATGTGCGGCTAGTTCTGCAACTCCTTATAGACCGCATACACCCGCCCCCCTTTGGGGTAGGCCTCGAGGCCATACAGCACCCTATGGTTGGGCAAAGCGGTTTTGCTTTTTTGCGGCAGGCCGGTTTCGAAGGCCACCACTAATGGGTCATCTCGACGGAAGCCTGTGCCACGGCTCACCCGGTCGAAAATACGCGGATGCTTGGCGCTGAAATAGACCCGCAGGGGTCGGCTACCGGCCATGAGCACGATGGAGGGCACGGGGCCGCGCTCGGCCAAGGCGATGATGACCACCTCCTCCGAGACCTGGTGCAGCTCGGACAGTTCGGGCACCAGTTTAGGGCTCTGGCCTTTTTTGGCCATGGCGGCTTCTACTACCTGACCGGGAAGCAGCATCTCGGCGGCCCCCAGGTTGCACAGGGCCTCGAGCTCTCTTTCCAGCTCCTGGCCTTGGTAGGTTTCGTGCAGGTCGGAGAGTAGGTCGTCGTCCTGTTGAATCAAGACGTGCATTACCTCGTGCGCCAGGGTAAAACGCTGGCGACGGGGGGGCGAGTCTTGGTCAATCAGAATATGATTCTGCCCCGGTACCAGCGCCCCAAACCGGCCCACTGGCAGCTTGCCGTAGGAGAGGCTCGCACCGATGCCCGCGGCCAAACGCTCGGGCGTGAGGGGGGCGTGGGCCTTGCGGTAGTCCTGGGCCAGTTCGATGACCTTGGTTCTGAGGTCTATGGACATCCTCCCGTCAGGCTACTTTATGGCCACAAAAATCGAAACCCGCTGGGTGTTTTCGTACACTTCGTAATCGAAAGTATAGGCCCTTGTCGGGGCGCTGGGCTGCTGGAAATAGGCCCGGATTTGCTGCCAGGCTTGCCTGACCAATTCTGGCCTGGAACCCAGCACGGTAAACATCAAGTACCGGCCCCCTGGCACGTTGAGCCCGCTCAGGCCAGGTGGAACGTCGTCCTGTCCCAGAACCTGGTAGCCCAGCAGCACCGAGAAAGGGCCCTGCTCGCTTTCGTAGCTGTGGTAGACCACAAAGGGCTTTCCCTTTGCCAGGCGCTTTGGTATCTGCAGCTCGAGCTCCCCGCTTTCGATTTTGCTCCAGAGCGGGGGAATCCGGGCGGTCTGGGGGTTTTGCTCCAGGGCCAGGCTGGTGCGAACCTCGTAACCCGCCACAAAAAAGCCGGATTCGGAGGTGCGAATGGGTTTGTCCATGGCATCATCTTATGAAGCTTTGGCCCTGAACACCCAGGGTGGTGCGTTGTCTATCCGGGACCGCAAGATCAGGTTGAGCTGTGCGGTGTGGTGCTGGACGTGGCGCATGTTGTAGAGCAGCAACTCGGCAAAGCTCATCTCGCCCCAGCCGAACTTGCAGACCCGGCGGGCACCCTGGTCGGTCAGGGATTCGATGGTGCTATTGCACTTCTGGCGGCAGTGGTGGAGGTATGCCAGCATCTCGGCCTTGCTGTAGATGCGGTCGGGCAGCACCCCGGCAGGGTCGAACTCTGAGAGACCGTACGGCTCTTTGGGCATGAAACCTTCCTTCGACCCGTGTAGGTAAAACTCGAGCCAGAAGAGGGTGTGATAGGTCATATACCAGGGTTCGTGCCAGGCCTCGGATAGCTTGGCGGGGTCGCCCCATAGTTCATCCGGATACATCTGCACGGCCTGCTCGAGCGCGTCAATGCTCGCGCCAAACTGCGACCAGATAATATTCTTGGTGAACGCATCCATAAACCACTCCATAAACAAAAAAAGCCGACAGCACCTTTTTTTGCCATCGGCTTTCGGCTCAGAGCTTTCGGCTAGCCTTCCAGCACCCGCTTGAGATGCAGGAAAATTTCGTACCAGTCGCGCTTGGACTCCGGACGCTTGCCCCGCAGCTCGATGCGGGCCAGGGTGCGCTGCCACTCGGGTGTAATTTCTGCCCCGAGCTGTGGGTCGGCGATGAGTTCGGCCAGTCCCTTCGGCAACGAGGCTTCGGTGCGCTCACCGTAGAAGTCTACCGGGGCCAGCAGGTCGTTGACCGAGACGTTGTAGGAGTTGGCCAGGGTTTGCAGGGTGTCGAGGGAAGGGTTGGTACGGCCCCGCTCGAGGTCGGACAGGTAGGGCACGGAAAGCCCACTTTTCAGGGATAAATCTTTCAGGCGCCAGCCCTGTTGGGTGCGCAGTTCGCGTAGACGTTCGGCTAGTGTCATGTTTCTGACGGTAGCATAAAAGTTTTATACGGTCAAGACGTAATGTCCCCCTAAAGGTATTGCGTTATGCAGATAGATTATGCTAGTATCATAACGGGAGGCGAACGTATGAATATCAGCGAAATTGTTTGGAAGTCCGTGGGGCGTGGTGCGGTACACCCCAGCGAAGTGCTTAATGTCCTTATTGAACTGGACAACCGCAAGGGCCAGATTGGTTTGTGGGCCCTGGAAAACGAGCTGCGCGCCAAGATTCCCCTGCTTCGCCCCACGGCTCAGCCCCTGGCTAAAGCCTGGCTCGAGGCCACCATCCAATACCGCATGACCTACTACCCCGAGGGCCGCCTGTCCCGACTGTTTAATCGCTTTAGCCAGCCCGAACGAGAATCCTTTCCTCTTGCAAGCTAGCGGGCAACTTTTGCAGGAAGCAGAATCTGCTGAGCCCGTGGGGTGATCATGTTTTTTACCTTTTTGTGGGAAGTAGAAGCCAGGCATCGGCACCAAAGCTTACTCGAGGAAACCGTGGGGATTGGCCCTGCCGTTCCAAAAGTTGTACAGGAGGCCCGCATGATGCAACTCGCCCAGCAAGCCCAGGTTTCGGTGGTGGAGAATATCTGTCGTGTATCTGCTTATGTGTTCGTTTCGTGCGCCCAACCCAAGCGCATTGTGCGGGCCCTGAGCCGCCTGCCAGGAGTGGTTAAGGCCGATGCCTTGCTGGGGGCTTCCGAGGCGGTGCTGGTGGTGGAGCGGCACAACTTCGAAGCGCTGCAAACCCTTCTGACCGAGGTGCAGTCTACCCCAGGGGTCAAGAAGATTTCGGTAAAGCTGGCGGCCTGAAAAGCCGACCCAATCTGACCTCGCAACAGGCTGCCAGGCTTGTGCGATGTGCAAGGAGATGCAAAATGCCCACCATCGTACCCAACCTATGGTTCGATAAAGAAGCCAAAGAAGCCGCCGCTTTCTATTGCAGTGTAATTCCAGATTCCAAAATAAATAGCTCGGTTGTCCTGCGTGATACGCCCTCGGGCGACTGCGACCTGGTCTCGTTTGAGCTGGCGGGCCAGCCCTTTATGGCCATCAGCGCGGGGCCGTTGTTCAAGTTTAATCCCTCCACCTCGTTTATCCTTAACTTCGACCCTTCCCAGGGGCGTACCCGCCAAGACCTCGAGGCCCTGTGGAACCAGCTCCTGCCAGGGGGCAGCGTGCTGATGCCACTGGCCCCATACCCCTTTGCCCCCCTCTTCGGCTGGCTGCAAGACCGGTACGGGCTTTCCTGGCAGCTCATCCTCTCCGATCCCAGCGGTGAGGCGCGCCCTTTCATCACCCCTGCACTGCTGTTTGTGGGTGAGGTGTGTGGCAGGGCCGAGGAGGCTCAGGACTTCTACGTGTCGGTGTTTGCCAATGCGCGGCGGGGAACAGCCATGCGCTATCCGGCGGGCATGGAGCCCGAACGAGAGGGAACCCTGATGTATAGCGATTTTATGCTGGAAGGCCAGTGGTTTGCTGCGATGGACAGCGCCCAGCCGCACAACTTTGCCTTCAACGAAGCCATCTCGTTCATGGTTTACTGCGACTCCCAGGCCGAGATAGACCATTACTGGACCCAGCTCTCGGCGGTGCCGGAAGCAGAACAGTGCGGCTGGCTCAAAGACAAATACGGTCTGAGCTGGCAAATTGTGCCAAGAGCCTTAGAGCGCATGCTGCAAGACCCCGACCCGGAACGGGTAAACCGGGTCAACCAGGTGGTGCTGCAGATGAAGAAGCTCGAGCTGGCCGAGCTGCAAAGGGCCTATGCTTGATGTGAACCTCACCTGAAGCTTTCTGGTTGGGTCAAAACCAACTGGATGTAAGTGCAGCGCTTGACGGCACTTCAGGTGGTGGCCCAGCAGAATGAACGAATCAAGAACCTTTCTTGTGAGCGGTTTATAGATCCTTTTGGCAAACCAGGACGATCTGCTAATCATCCCCCATTTGAGGTAGCCTATGCAGGTGAAGATGCTGGCGTGTATCCCAGTCGTACCCAGCCGCGACGTGCAGGAGTCGTTGCGGTTCTATCAGACCTATCTGGGCTTCCAGGACCCCTTTACCTGGGGCGAGAACCCCATCGAGTATGGCGGCCTGAGCCGGGATGGGCTGCGGCTGCACTTCTACCTCGAGCCCAATGCGGAAATCCCCCGCAACTATGCTTTTCGGCTCGAGGTAGACGAGGTAGATTTGCTCTATGTGGCCTGCGAGGCGGCGGGCATCGTGCACCCCAACGGCAAACTGGAAAACAAACCCTGGAATACGCGCGAGTTTACCCTCCTCGACCCTTCAGGTGTGGCCATTCGGGTCTACCAGGAGCTTACGGGATAACCCGCTCTTTGGGGGCCTCGAGCAAAGCCTTGCCGAGGGCTTCGCCGGGTTTGCCCTCGCCCCGGTAGGCTTCAGGTTCTTTTTCAATCCAGACGTAGCCTTTGCTGTGAAACTGCAAGCTGCGGAAGCCCTGGGCGAAGGTGGCTTCGATGAGCTGGCCCAGTGAGCCCACCTCGAGGCCCTTTTCTTGCAGCGCCTCGAGCAGTTCGGGCGGTAGATCGGGCTCGAAGCCCTGCTGTGCGGTGAGGCACTCGTAGGCGGGCTCGCGCTCTTCCATGGTGCCGTCCTGGGCAAAGTAGCGTTCCAACACCCTGTACCAGTCGCCGCTCCTGGTGATGGGGGCCATCGCGGCGTAGGCCTGCTCGAGGGCTTCCGGGCTATAGTCGTGGTACTGGTTTTCGTGCACCACCAGCTCGCGGGGCAGGCGTGGGCGGGGGGCGGGGGTTTCGTCGGGCACGCCCACACACAGCCCGGCCACCGGCACAACCCCCTGCGGCAGCCCACACAGCGCCTTAATTTCCCTTATGCCGTTCAGCACCCCCCCAATCCACACGATGCCGTAGCCCAGGCTTTCGGCCATGGTGGCCAGGGCACTCCCGGCCAGCACGGCATCGGTAATGGCAAAGTGCAGCGCGGTGCGGGGCCAGTGCCCAAACACCCCGCCGCGGTGCTCGACCAGCCGGCGCAGGCGGTAGACGTCGGCCAGAATCAAAAAGAACTCGGCGCAGGTCTCGATGTGGGGGTTGGTGCCGGAGTGGCTGCTTACCTTGCGCCTTAGCTCGGGGTCGCTGATGCGCAGCAGGCTGTACATCTGGGCAGTGGCGTCGGTGGGAGCCCGCTGGGCGGCAAAGAGAATTTTGTCCAGGTCGCCTTCGCGCAAGGGCTCGGGTTTGAACTTACGCACGCTGGCGCGGTGTTGGTAAAGCGTGAAAAGGTCGTTCACGGGTCTAGCCTATCGTCTGAAGGTGGGTTTAACTGTGGTGCTGCTCTTACAGCTTCTTTTCCATGCAGATGCTCAAGGGGTCTTCAAAGTAGGGGCCAAAGGGGGGGATGCGCTGAAAGCCGAAACTTTGATACAGGCCGATGGCTTCGGTCTGGAACACCCCGGTCTCGAGGCGAAGCAGCGGGATGCCGCGCTCGAGGGCGTAGGCTTCCAGATGGGCCAGCAGTCGTTTCCCCACACCCCGGCCGCGAAATTCCGGGCGCACGTACATGCGCTTGATTTCAGCGTATTCGCTGCCAAAAAGCTGCACCCCACCACACCCTACCGCCTGCTCCTCGAGGTATGCCACAAAGAAGGCAACCTTCTGCTGGATGAGCTTTTCTACGCTGTAGCCGTGGCGGCTTTGTGGGGGGTAGTGGGGTTTCAGGACTGCATCCAGCTCTGCGATCAGGGCGCTGGCCACAGCGCTGTCGGGCCGCTCGGACTGGATGCGTAGGTGCATGTCCTAGCTTAGCGCTTCTATACCGGGGAGGGTACCGAGTTCCAAGAGCTCGAGGCTGGCCCCCCCGCCGGTGGACACGTGGCTGAACCGCTCGGCCATGCCCAGCTTGTTGGCGGCGGCCACCGAGTCGCCCCCGCCAATTACGGTAAAGGCCCCTTCCAGCCGGGCAATGGCCTCGCCCACCGCCAGGGTGCCCCTGGCAAAGTCGTCAATTTCAAAAACGCCCATGGGCCCGTTCCACAACACAGTCTTGGCGCCTTGAAGAGCTTGGGCAAAAGCATTAGCGCTCTCAGGCCCAATGTCCAGCCCCATCCAGTCATCCTCGATGGCGTTTGCGGGCATGATGCGGGTAGGGGCCCCCGCCTCGATTTTCTGCGCGGCCACCACATCGGTGGGTAGCAGCAGTTTTACCCCCAGGTCGGCGGCTTTTTTGAGCGGGTTGCGGGCCAGATCCAGCTTGTCGTCCTCCACCAGGCTCTTACCCACCTGCCCCCCCTGGGCCTTGATAAAGGTGAAGGCCATGGCCCCGCCGATCACCATGCCGGTCACTTTGGGCAGCAGGTTCTCGATCACCCCAATCTTGTCCGAGACCTTGGCCCCGCCCAGCACCACCCAGTAGGGCTTTTCGGGGTTGTGCAGCACCCTGCCGATGCTTTCAACCTCCTTTTCCATCAGGAAGCCTGCGTAGCTGGGCAAAAACTGGGCCACGCCGGTTACCGAGGCATGGGCCCGGTGGGCCGAACCGAAAGCGTCGAGCACAAAGGCATCGCCCAGCCGGGCAAACTTTTGTGCCAGGGCTGGATCGTTCTTCTCTTCACCCGGCTCAAAGCGCACGTTGTCCAGCAGAATTACCGATCCAGACGGGGCAGCTTTGACGCGCTCGAGGGTCGCATCGCTGGCAGGGGTCAGCTCGGGCGACCCCCCAATAAAAATGACCGGCTTGCCCAGGTGTTTTTCCAGTACTGGGGCCACGGGGGCAAGGCTGCTGGCCTCTTCGTAGCCGCCCTTGGGCCGCCCCAGGTGCGAGAGCAGCACCAATGTCGCGCCCTGCTCCAATAGGTGTTTTAGCGTCGGGATGGCCGCTGCCACCCTGGTCTCGTCTTTGACCTGCCCCTCTTTGATAGGCACGTTGAAATCCACCCGCACCAGTACGCGCTTACCGGCCGCATGGAAGTCCTTTAGTGTTCGCATATTACCTCCTGGGCAAACACCCCCCTCCTACTTGGGAGAGGGGCGGGGGTGAGGGGTATCACAGCCTCTTACCGATGTACTCGGCCAGGTCGGCCACGCGGCAGCTATAGCCCCACTCGTTGTCGTACCAGCTCACTACCTTGACCAGGTTGCCCACCACCAGGGTGTCGAGGGCGCTAAAGATGGAGGAGTGGGGGTCGCCCTTGAGGTCGCTGCTGACCAGGGGTTCCTCGGTGTAGGCCAGGATGCCCTTCATGGGGCCTTCGGCAGCTCTCTTCATGGCGGCGTTGATCTCTTCTTTGCTGGCTTCTTTGTTCAGAACAGCGGTAAAGTCCACCACCGAGACCGTGCTGGTGGGCACGCGGAAGGCCATCCCGCCGAATTTGCCCTTTAGCTCAGGTATCACCAGTCCCACCGCTTTAGCTGCGCCGGTCTCGCTGGGCACGATGTTGAGGGCTGCCGCGCGGGCATCGCGGGGGTCGTCCTTTACTGCGTCCACCAGGCTTTGGCTGGCGGTGTAGGCGTGCACGGTGGTCAGGATGCCCTTTTCGATGCCAAAGTTATCGTTGAGCACCTTGGCTACCGGAGCCAGGCCGTTGGTGGTGCAGCTGGCGTTGGAGATGATGTGGTGCCGGGCGGGGTCGTACATGTGTTCGTTAACCCCCATCACCACCGTGAGCATATCGCCTTTGCCGGGGGCGCTGATAATCACTTTCTTGGCGCCGGCCTTGAGGTGGGCTTCGGCGGCCTCGAGCTTGGTAAAGCGCCCGGTGGACTCGATGACGATATCGGCCCCAATCTCACCCCAGGGTAGGTTGGCCGGGTCTTTTTCCTCGTAGACCCGGATGGTCTTGCCGTTGACGGTGATGTTGTGCTCATCGTAGCTGACGGTTCCGGGGAAGCGGCCGTAGTTGGAGTCGTACTTGAAGAGGTGCGCCAAAATGGAATTGTCCGACAGGTCGTTGATGCCCACCACTTCCACCCCGCGCTCCTGCAGAATCCGGAACACCTGGCGGCCAATGCGCCCAAAACCGTTGATGCCTACTTTCATATAGTCCTCCTGTTGGGGTTAAACGCCGGATAGCCTCCGCGTTCTGCTGGATACTATAACGCCTCCATTAAGAGACGCCCAAGCACAAGGATACCTTCTTTGGCACACATTGGACGGAGACAGGTGTCCTGCTGACTTCTATCGTGCAAGGCTTTATCAGCACAAATGCCTATTTTGCCTGCCCCTGTTTGAATGCCTGGCTTTGCACATGGCTATTGATGGCAGTGTGTTTTAGGATAGCAGGGTTGAGGCCTATATGTGCTATAGGTAAATATCGCCTGAAAGGCAGGTCTGGGTGTGATACCAGATTCGGTTAGTTCGTCACCGAACGGTGACGAACTAACCCGACCGAAGGGAGTGCTCTAGGATTCAAAAAGATAGCCTCTTAGCGCTTTTTGTTTGAAGATTATCTTTTTGAATCCGGTATGACAGGCTGCACCTTAGGCCAGACCGATGTAACCCAAATACCACTGCACGATTGCTTTTCCGTAGAAGAAAGCAACCAGCCCACCTATTGCCAGGTAAGGCCCAAAAGGAATTTGGTTGTCGCCGCCAAACCGCCGCAGGATTGAGCCAATAATAGCTCCAGCAAATACGGCGATAAAAACTGCCACCATCAGACTGCTAAAGCCCAGCCAAACTCCCAAAAACCCCGCCAGCACTACGTCGCCATATCCCATAACGCTCACGTAGCCCTCGAGGTTTTCCTCAGCGGGTGCGGGTTCAACCTTGTCGGATGGGTTGCGAAGCCACCAGTACAGCATTCCAGCTAAGGCCATACCACCGGCGCTGACCAGCATTCCTCGCAGGCTTTCCAGTGGCGATAGGCCCAGCAGCCAGGCCACAATGGGAGCAAGTGCCCCAAGGCCGAGGGTCAGGCTGTCGTGTAGGGCAAATACCTTGCCTGTGCGGGCATTGAGCGAGGCATTGAGCAACCCCACCACGATGCCCAATCCCCCCAGCCAGGTGCCTCCTACTGTGCCCAACATTCCACCCAGGGCACCCACCATAGCCGCTAGATGCACCTGATGCACGCCAAACGGGCCTTCGCGGGGGCCATCTTTGAAGCGGTTGTATAGCCACCCGCCATAGCCCGCAAATAGGGCCACCAAACCAGCCCCCATCAAGCCGCCGTCTACTGCTGCTTGGAAGTTTTGGGGGAAACCCAGGAAGCCAGCCCCCAGCAAACCCAGGAAAATTCCCCCATAGTTGAGCGAGTTGGGCAGGGTTTTGGTGTCGATATCAATAAACGCTAGCGCAATCAACAAGGCGATAAAGGCCCATATAAAGACCAGCTCGGGAAAAACAGGACGCAGTAGAGCAGCCACGCCAAAAAGAACTGCCGTCAGGCCCTCCACGGCCGGATAGCGCAGCGGGATGGGGCGTTTGCAGTTTTTGCACCTGCCCCCCTGTACTACCCACGAAACAATCGGCACCAGCTCGAGGGGGGAGAGCACATGCCCACAGTGGGGGCAGCGGGAGCGGGGCCACACCACCGATATGCCTGCTGGAACCCGATAAATCACGACATTCAGAAACGAACCAATCAGGCTTCCGAGCAGGAGGGCAAAAACCACAAGGAGGGACAGGGGTAATAGCTCCACCCCGCTATTGTAAGAGGAGGGGCACTGGATGGCTTGTGATGTGTATGGTTCCAATCCACCCAGCAGCGCCACTATGCCAAAAGATGCGCCGGAGCAGGGAAGGGGTTTGCTTACCCGCAGCAGTGCATAGTGGCAAACCAGGGGTTTGCACGGTAAGGTTAGAGCAGTGGCTGGCCTGCATGACCCGGCTGAGTGGGAAGAAGGCAGGTACCGGCTCTGTTTTTCTGGGCCTTTACCTGAATCTTTGTGCTGGGGGCCCCCCGCATAGATAGAACGCTTCTTATATGAATCAACCCGTTTTGATGCTCAAGAGCCCATTGTTGCAAGTGCCGCACGGCTTTACCACCCGTGAGGGTGGGGTCTCACCTGCACCTTTCGATAGCCTCAACCTGGGCATTTCCACGGCTGATAGACCCGATTGCGTACTGGAAAACCGCCGGCGGGTGCTGGCGGCTTTTGGCAACCCGCCCGTGGTGGGATTAAGTCAAGTGCATGGCAATCAGGTGCATGTGGTTGAGACAGCCGGAGAACGGGAGGGCGATGGGGTGCTCACATCCACGCCAGGGTTGCTGCTGCGGGTTACTGTGGCCGATTGCTACCCTATTCTGTTACACGATCCGCTGCGGGGGGTGGTGGGGGCGCTTCACGCAGGTTGGCGTGGGGTGGTTTTGGGCATATTGCCGCGGGCTCTTGAGCTGATGCAAGCCCGGTACGGCTCGAGCCCAGATGACATCCGTGTGGCGGTGGGCCCTGGTATTAGCGGCCCCAACTTTCAGGTGGGGCCGGAAGTGCTCGAGCAGTTCGAGCGTCAAGACCTGGCCTTTGCCTGGCCCGACCCAGAGCACTCCGGCAGATACCGGCTCGACCTCGAGCGAGCCATACGTACCCAGGCCCAGAGGGCTGGCATTTGTCCGCAGCACTACTGGGCGCTAGGACGCTGTACCTATGCCGACCCGCTTTTCTTTTCCCACCGGCGCGATAGGGGTCAGACTGGGCGGATGTGGGCTTTGATTATGCTGCCGAGCCAGTAGGAGAAAGGGTGCTGGCCCCCAGCGGATTTTTTGCACTTAAAAAGCCATTTGATTGAGTGGGCTTTGTTCTTCAGTCTTACAAAAGTTTTCGTTACACTAAAGCTGTGCTTAAGCCTGGGGCCCAGCTCAACTCGGTTACTCAAATTACCCCTGCGTGGCTTCAGGAGCGGGGTTTGAAGGCGGTGCTGCTCGACCTGGATAACACCCTGGTGCCCTATAAGACCTACGGCGAGGCGCCCGAGGGCTTGCTGACATGGCTGCAAAGCCTTAAGAATGCCGGTATTCCGGTAATGCTCGTCTCCAATGCCAGCCCCTGGCGGGTGCGTTATTGGTGTGAAAAGCTGGGAATTCCAGGTTTTGGCCCGGCAGGAAAGCCCTGGTTTGGATTTCGCAAGGCCCTGAGGCGGCTGGGCCTGCCGCCCCGCCAGGTGGTCGTGGTGGGTGATCAGCTTTTTGCCGATGTGCTGGGAGGAAATCTGGCTGGGATGTATACCGTGCTGGTTCCCCCGCTTTCGCAAAACGAGCTGGGGTATACCCGACTGGTGCGAAAACTTGAGCGCTGGGTGCTACAGAACCCCAACTTCAGATGCGCCCCAGGAGCCAATGAGGAATTTGACCCAAAAGATTTCTGCCAAAACTCCACAATAAGCAAAGACTAGGAGGAAGCGAAGCGATGCCTTATGTTAGCCTGGTAAATAACCCGATGATCTTGTTCATTAAATGGCATTCCATTACTGGCTCTGGCATTAACAGCTTCGAGTAGGAGGACGGGTCGAATGGCGAACGTCTTAACCATTGGCGATAAAAGACTGGGCGCAGCCCTGTTGGACATGGGCCTGTTGGGCGATGAAGAGCTGCAGCGGGCGCTCGAGCAACACCGCGAAGTGGGTGGCAATCTCTCGGAGATTATTGTCGATCTGGGGCTACTTTCCGAACGTCGTATTGCCCAGGCCATCGAGGAGGCTTTCGGTATTCCGCTGGTGGAGCTGGTGGGGATGGAGATCTCGCCTGAGGCCAAGGCGCTTGTTCCAGCAGAGCGAGCTCGAGATCTGGGGGCCATTCCCTTTAGCGTGGAGGGCGGTACCCTGCGGGTGGCCCTGCTGAACCCCCTGGACAACCTGGTGCTGGAAGAGCTCGAGGACCTCACCAACCAGATTATTGAGCCCTACCTAACCACACAGTCTTCCTTCCGCTACGCCCTGGCCCTGCACTATCCAGAGCTGGGCTTACCAGTGCCTCCGCCGCCTACGGCTGTGTCTCCAGGTGAGATGCAGCTTGGTGAAATCCTGGTAAATAAGGGCTGGTTGAGCCGAGAAGACCTCGAGGCAGCCCTGGTCGAGCAGGAAAAAACTGGTGAGCTTTTGGGCCGCTTGCTTACCCATAAATATGGTCTAGCTGAGGAAAAACTTTACCAGGCCCTGGCCGAGCAGGCCGATATTGAGTTCAGGACAGAACTGGACGACCTCGAGTTTCAACAGGAAGTCTCAGCCTTTTTGTTGCGCCCCGATGCCCTGCGCTATCAAGCGGTACCGGTTCGCCAGGATGGGCAGCAGGTGCTGGTGGTGCTGGCCGACCCCCGTCATCGCCATACCGTGGCCCAGCTAATTGAGCGTCCAACAAAGTTCATCCTCACCCTACCCAGGATCTGGGAAACCCTATTTAGCAAGGCCTACCCCGAGAAAAGCCGCCTGGGCGAAGCCCTGGTGCAGGAGGGCAAGCTGGGCCGTGCGGCGCTCCAGGATGCCCTTTCGGTACAGCGCCGCATGGGCAAAACCCGGCCTCTGGGCGAGGTGCTGGTAGAGCTGGGGTACGTTAGCGCCCAGGATGTGGAAGAGGCCCTCTCCAAGCAGCGGCAGGGTGGCGGTCGCCTGGAAGACACCCTGGTGCAGTCGGGCAAAATCAAGCCCGAGATGCTGGCAAAAAGCCTGGCCACCCAGCTCGGCTACCCCTACATCGACCCCACCGACTCCCCCCCCGACCCTTCGGTGCTCACCATGGTGCCCGAATCTACCGTGCGGCGTTATACCATCTTTCCCCACCACCTCGAGGGCAACACCCTGGTGGTTTTGATGAAAGACCCCCGCAACATCCTGGCCATTGATGACCTACGCATGATTACCAAGCGTGACATCATGCCTGCGGTGTCGGCGGAGGCCGCCATCACTAAGCTAATTGAGCGTTTTTATGGGGGCACCACCGGGGTCGAGGAACTTGCCCGGGAGTTTGAGGGCAAAAGGAAGGAAGAAGACGCCGTCGATACCAGCGCCCTCGACGACAACGCGGTGGTCAAGCTGGTTAACAGCATTATCCGCGAGGCTTTTTTGCAGGAGGCTTCAGATATCCATATCGAGCCACGCCAGTCCGACATCCTGGTGCGCATCCGAATTGACGGTAGCCTGCGGGAATACATGCGCTTGCCTAAAGGGGCCGGGCCAGCGATTGCCTCGAGGGTCAAGATTATGTCCAACCTGGACATTGCCGAACGGCGGCTGCCCCAGGACGGGCGGGTGCGTTACCGCGACCGCTCAATTGACCTGGATCTGCGCCTTTCTACCCTGCCTACCGTATACGGCGAGAAAATCGTGATGCGCCTCTTGCGCAAGGCCGCCGACATTCCCGAAATCGAGCAGTTGGGTTTTGCCCCCGATGTTTTCCAGCGCTTCGAGGACGTCATCTCGAAGCCTTACGGCATCTTCCTGATTACCGGGCCCACGGGCTCGGGCAAGTCCTTTACCACCTTCAGCGTTCTGAAGCGCATTGCCACCCCCGACAAAAACACCACCACCATCGAAGACCCGGTGGAGTACGAGATTCCCGGCATCAACCAGACCCAGGTTAATCCGGTCGCGGGCCTAACCTTTGCCAAGGCCCTGCGGAGCTTCTTGCGGCAGGACCCCGACATTATCATGGTGGGTGAGATCCGCGACTCCGAAACCGCCAAAATTGCCACTGAAGCGGCCCTTACCGGCCACCTGGTCATTGCCACGCTGCACACCAACGACTCGGCGGGGGCCGTAACCCGTCTGGACGAGATGGGGGTAGAGCTTTTTAACATCTCGGCGGCCCTGGTAGGGGTGCTGGCCCAGCGCCTGGTACGCAAGATATGTGAGCACTGCAAGATTCAGGTCGAGCCTGACCCCAGCGTACTGCGCCGCCTGGGTTTGTCCAAAGAGGACGTGCGCGGCAAGACCCTCTACAAAGGGACGGGTTGCGATAAGTGCAACGGTACGGGTTATAAGGGCCGTGCGGCCATCCACGAACTCATGGTGCTGGATGATGAGATTCGGCGGGCCATTGTGGAAGGCCAGTCGGCCACCCAGATCAAAGAAATCGCCCGCAAGGGTGGCATGAAAACCCTGCGCGAGGACGGCATCCAGAAAGCCTTTATGGGCTTGACCACCCTGGAAGAAGTGATGGCCCGCACCAACGAGTGAATCAGGGCCCGCTTTAGGGGTGGTCGGGGGGTATTTGGTATGGCTCGAGCTAAAGCTTCTTACGGGGTATGTAAGCTTTGTGGTTACCGTGGCACCAAGGCCAGCATGACCAAACACCTTGCCCGGTGTGTGGAGCAGCCGAGTTCAAACAAAGGAAAGCCGGTTCGCTTGCTGCACCTGCGGATTGAAGACGCTTATAAGCCCTCGCCCTTCTGGATGGATATCGAGATTAAAGCCAGTGCGTCTTTGCATGTGCTGGACGATCTCTTGCGCGATATCTGGCTCGAGTGCTGCGGCCACCTGAGCCTGTTCAAAATAGACGGGGTGATTTATGAAGCGGTTATTGACCGCAGTTGGGGACTGGACGACTCAAAGTCCATGGAGGTCGCGCTGGACAAGGTGGTGCAGGTGGGCTCGAGCTTTGCTTACGAGTACGACTATGGCTCAACCACCGAGCTCCGGCTTAGGGTGCTGGGCGAGCGCGATGCCTACCTGAAGAAAAACCTGCGCCTGCTGGCCCGCAACGAACCACCGGAGTGGCAGTGTACGGTGTGCGGCCAACCGGCCACCCAGATAGACACCGAGTGCGCCTACGAGATGGACAATCCCTTCTTCTGCGACCTGCATGCCCAGGAGCATGTGGAACAGCGCCACGACGGTGACGATTACATGTTCTTACCCGTGGTCAACTCGCCGCGCATGGGAACGTGTGGCTATACAGGCCCTGCCGATGAAAGCCCTTACCTGGCCTGAGGGCGGGTGGCCCAACCCCATTTGCGGTGTTGGGCGGTAGAATCTCAGCTATGAGCTGGAAAGACTACTTGCAGCAACACCAGTCCGCCCATCTAGAACACTTCCGCGACTTTCTCGCCATTCCCAGCATCTCGGCCCAGCCCGACCATCAGGCCGACGTGCGCCGGGCGGCGGACTGGCTGGCCGAGCGCTTCCGCAAGGCGGGTTTTACTGCCGAAGTGCTGCCCACCGCCGGACACCCGGTGGTGCTGGCCGAATACTGCCCCTACCCCAACCGGCCCACCGTGCTTTTCTACGGCCACTACGACGTACAGCCCGCCGACAACCCCGAGCGCTGGAACTCCCCGCCCTTCGAACCCACCGTGGTGGATGGGCGTATTGTGGCCCGTGGGGCTTCGGACATGAAGGGCCAGGTCATGGCCTTCCTGCTGGCAACGGAAGCCCTTATTGCCACCGGAAACCTGGGCCTCAACGTTAAGGCCCTGATTGAGGGGGAAGAAGAGATCAGCAGCCCCAGCCTGCCTGCTTTTATCGAGCAGAACCGAGCGCGGCTCCGCTGCGACATGATCATCAACGGCGACAGCGGCCAGCTTTCCGAGACCACGCCGCTTTTAAGCCTGGGTGCGCGGGGCATTTGCGGGCTCGAGTTCGACCTGACCGGCCCCAGCCACGACCTGCACTCCGGCTCCTGGGGCGGCCAGGTGCAAAACCCCCTGCATGCCATGGCTGAGCTCATTGCCTCGCTGCACAACCCCGATGGCAGCGTGGCGGTAAAGGGCTTTTACGACGATGTGGAGCCCCTAAGCGCCGAACTGCGGGAATGGTACAAGCGCATCCCCTGGAACGAGGAAGAGATGAAACAGAAGCTGGGGGTGCCCGAGTTTTATGGTGAAGTGGGTTATACCGCCTGGGAACGCATCACCGGGCGGCCTACGCTCGAGGTCAATGGGATGTGGGGCGGCTATATGGGGCCGGGGGGCATGACCGTGATTCCTTCCACCGCCCACGCCAAAATAACCTGCCGCCTGGTGCCCCAGCAGGATCCGGAGAAGATTGTGACCCTGGTGCGGGCGCACCTAGAAGAGCACCTGCCCAAAGGGGTGCGCCTGCAGGTACGGGTCAAGGAGTCGGGCGCCCCGGCCTTCCGCATGCGGGCCGATCACCCGGTGGCCGAGGTGGCCCGGGAAGTGCTTACCGAGCTTTATGGGGTGCCGCCGGTGGAGACCATGTTTGGTGGCTCGGTGCCCATTCTAAGTACCCTTAAGCAACTTCTGGGCCACGACCCGGTGAGCTTTGGCTTTGGCCTCGAGGACGAGCTTATTCACTCACCCAACGAGTTTTTCCGGCTGTCCAGCTTTGAAAAAGGCAAGCAGGGTTTTGCCCTGCTCCTGATGCGCCTGGCTCGATAAGCGCAGCCAACAAGACAACCCCATGCTGTCCGGTGGTTATCGGTAGCTGCTAAAACAAGAGGGCAGGTGGTGATAAAGATTGGCTAAACGCCAAGGTTAACGTTGGCTGAATGGCTTCTCACTACTGCCAGACGCTGTATTCTACCCTGGGGGTGGAGGAGGCCATACATGAAGCGAATCTTTTCAACGACCATTGGACTCTTGCTGGCAGGCTCTGCGCTGGCCGCGCCCCAACTCAGCCCTCAGGGCATCATCGTCAACCCGGTACCCACCGACCTACAGGTGCGGGTCTGGGTCAATAAAGACCCCGGCAAAACCGGCAACCCCGTCTATCAGATTGGGGAGCGCATCCAGGTTTCGGTGCAGGTTAACCAGGACGCCTATGTGTACATCTTCAGCGTCAAGTCGACGGGCGAGATTGGCCTGATCTTGCCCAACGCCTTCGACCAGAACAACCTGTTGCGCTCAGGTGAGACCCGCACCTATCCACCCGCCGTGGGTGCCCGCTACAACCTCGAGGTCGCCGGCCCCGAAGGGCAGGATCGGGTGCTGGCCATCGCCAGCCGCCAGCCCTTGTCGCTGGCCCAGATTGCCGACATCCAGACGGGCCGGGTGAACGTGCAGGGCGCAGATAACCTGGCTCGAGCCCTCTCGATTGTGGTCACGCCGCTGCCCCAACAGGACTGGGTTTCCAACGTGGCTTTCTTCATCGTGGGACGGGCGGCAGTTACCCCTGTGCAGCCCGTACAACCCGGTACCGGCACCCTTAGTGTGAACTCGAGCCCGTCGGGGGCGCAGGTGCTGGTCGAAGGCCGGCTGGTGGGCAGCACCCCCCTTAGCCTGGTTCTGCGCCCGGGCCGTGTGGATGTGGAGCTGCGCCTGGGGGGTTACCAGTCCTTCCGCACCTCGGCCCAGATTCGGCCTGGCGAGACCACGGTCATCAACGCCAACCTGATTGCAGTGGTGCAGAATGGTCTGCTGCAAGTCAACTCCAACCCCCCGGGGGCGCAGGTGCTGTTGGGTGGTCGGGTGGTGGGCAATACGCCGCTTAACCTGACCGTGCAACCAGGCCGCTACGAGGTTGAACTGCGCCTGAGCGGTTATCAGAACTTCCGTGCAACGGTAAATGTGGGCAGCGGCCAGACCGTGCCGCTGAACGCCACCTTGCAAGCCCTGCGGGGGGCGCTCGAGGTCTTTACCAACGTAGAAGCCCGCATCTTCCTGGATGGGCGCGAGGTGGGCCAGACCCGCAGCGGCTTCCTGCGCCTTGACGAGCTAGAGGGCGGCAGTGTTCAGGTAGTGGCCCTGGCCCCTGGCTACCGGGTGGTTTTCCAGGATATCCGCATCGAGGCCGGGCGCACGCAACAGGTACGGCTCGACCTGATGCGGGCCAGGTAGTGGCGAACCCCACCTGAGGCTTTCTGTTCGGTGCAGGCCAAAACCGACTGGGTGTAAGCACAGCTCTCGGCAGCGCTTCAGGTGGGGCCTCAGCCAACCGAACCAAGCAAGCACCTTTTATCGCACGCTTCACAGAGGTGGCCTCCCGGATGGGAGGCCACTGTGCTGTGTAGAGCGAGCAATCAAACTTGGCATGGGGCTCAATGATTATGGAGAGTTGTGCCTCCCCTTGCTATGCAGGGGGTTCTTGTGCTGCTTTAGGATGGTGGTCTTCGCCAACGAGAAGTGGACCACCCCGGAAGACCGCTTTATACGATTTCTAGAATGGCAAACTTCAAATAATGCGTCTCGGGCACATTGAGCAAGACTGGATGATCCCAGCCCTGGCCGCGCTTTTCCACCACCCGAACGGTGCGGTGGGCATCACTGGCGGCCTCGGCGAGCATCTGATAAAACATGGCTTCGCTCAGGTGATGGCTGCAGGAGGCGGTGGCCAGGATGCCCCCGCGGGGCAGCAGCTTCATGGCCCGCAGGTTAACTTCTTTGTAAGCAGCATAGGCCCGCTCGAGGTCGCGCCTGCTTTTGGCAAAGGCCGGGGGGTCCAGCACAATCAGGTCGTAATGGGCTCTGCGCCGCTCCTCCTCACGCAAAAACTCAAAAGCATTGGCCTCTTTGAAGGTGATGTTGGACAGGCGGTTGGCCTGGGCATTCTCCTGGGCCCTTTGCAGGGCGAGAGCCGAGCTGTCCACTGCCACAACCTGCTCAAAGCCCTGGGCCAGATGCAAGGCAAAGGAGCCGTGGTAACTGAAGACGTCCAGGGCGGTTTTTCCCCTGTAGGCTTGCAGCCGAATGCGGTTGTCGCGCTGGTCAATGAAAGCCCCGGTTTTCTGGCCCTCTTTAAGGTCGACCCGATACAGAATGGAGCTCTCCTGCACCATCACCGCGTCGGGCACCTGACCCAGCAGGGGCTTGACCTCTAGGGGAAGGCCCTCGAGGCTACGGGATTTGTGGTTGTTCTTGGCCAGCAGGCTTTGCGGGGCAACCTCGCTTCGAATAACTTCCACCAAAGCCTCAGTAAGCGGTTCTAAGGCCGCCGAGCCTACCTGTAAAACCCCGTGACCGGCGTAATAGTCGAGCACCAGGGCCGGGAGCAGGTCGCCCTCGGCGTGTGCCAGCCGGAAGGCCCCCTGGGGTTCTTGCGTTATGGCCTTTTTACGCCGTCTCAGGGCTTTGCGGAGGTTGTCGAGCAGGACCTCCTGGGGCCGCTCGGCTTTATCGAAGCTAAAAGCCCGCACGGTGATTTCGGAAGCCGGGTTATACAGGGCCAAAGCCAACACCCCTGCACCGGCTTGAACAGGGTACAGACCGGGCTCTTTGGGCCCCCCCACCACATCGCTGCGATAAACCCAGGGATGACGGGCCATCAGCCGGGCTGCACCTCTGGCATTAACTCGAATATTCATTTGCGGGTACCGGCTTCACATAAGATGGCCTGCCACATCTTTGTAAAGCTCAGCAAACTCCTTTCTGTGGGGGCAGATGTCCTCAATGATAGAAGACCTGCCCAAACCTGGTATGAGTCTACCGCTTCTAGCGGCGGGTGATGCGACGGCTCAGCATCCATGCGGCGGTCTCGTGCTCCCTAGCCCCTGCAAATCGCAATTGTTTTGGCCGATGTGTAAATTTTCTATATTATTGCCATTGCCTGTGGGGCTCGAGGCATTGCAGGGGATGCCTTAATGTATGTTTTTATACGATGCTTTGTTCAAACTTGCTGTTGTATGCTATCTCGCGTTGACACGAGTCCCAGGGAATCGCTATGATTCTTGGGGTTCATTTTGAGCAAGTTTTCACTTGCTCACTTTCCCGCTGTACAGACCTAAAACGATGGTGGCAAGAAAGGAGGGAACGTGGCTGGATCAGGACTCATAAAAAGCCTTGCGGAGCGCGAACAGGCCCTGGCTAAGCAGCTTGAAGAGGCCAAGCGGGCCGCGGCAGCCAAAGTCCAGGAGGCCGAGCTTAAGGCCGCCCAGATTATGGCGGAAGCCGAGCGGGCCGCACAGGACTTGGAAGCGCAGTTCCGGACCCGCACCGCCGAAGCAGTGGCCAGAATTGAAAGCGAAGCCAGGGCCAGGGCTGAAGCGGAGGCCAGGGCTATTAGCGAAGCGGCAACTGCGAAGGTGGCCGAGGCGGTTCAGGCGGTGCTTAAGGAGGTACTGCCTTGATCGCTCCCATGGAGAAGCTGATTGTGGCTGGCCCCAAGCGGCTGGCCCGGGAGCTTTTGGCTGAGCTGCAAAAGGCTGGGGTGGTGCATATTGACCCCCTGCGCCCTGATGAACTGGGCGAGTACCGCTTGTCCCCGACCGAAGAGGCCGAACTTAAGCGCTGGGAAGCTGTGGTCTCGCAGACCGAGCAGTCGCTGGCTGTAGCCGGCCTGACCCCGCTGGCGGGTGGCAAGCAGTTTGCGGGGTCGCTCGAGGAGGCCGAGGTCGTCCTTCGTCCGGTGGCCCGTCGGGCCGAGGTGCTGGGCAAGGAGCGCGCGGTGCTGGAAGAAGAAATCCAGACCATCGAGCTGTTCGGTAAAGCCGTCGAAAAGCTGGCTGCGCTGGTGCAGGGGCTGGACGAGAGCCCCCGGCTGGGGGTGATCCCGTTTTTGCTGGCCAAGCCGGAAGAACTCGAGCCGGTGCGTAAGGCCCTGCAGGATGCCCTGGGCGACCGTTTCGTGCTCGAGGCCGAGCCCCTGGAAAACCAGGTGGCGGCGGTCGTGGTGGTCAGGCGTAGCGAACTCGAGCAGGCCCGCTCCTCGCTTTCCCGCTTGGGCCTGGCCGAACTGCGCCTTCCCGGCAACTACGGCACCCTGTCCATCACCAAGGCCGCAGCCCGCATGAAAGAACGGGCCAAGCTGGCCCCCGAAGAGCTATTGGGCATCCGCGAAGAGATCGCCCGACTCTCGAGGGAGTCCAAAGATGCCCTCTTGCACCTGTGGGCTCGAGCCAAGGACGAGGTGGCCCGCTACAAGACCTCTGCCGATATGGCGGCGGGCAAGTACGGGATTGCCCTTATGGGCTGGGTTCCCCAAAAATCCAAGGGTAAGGTGGAGGAAGCCCTGGGCCGCCTGCGCGACCAGATTGTCTACACCTTCGAACCCGTAGACGAGCACCACGAAGGGCATCAGGTTCCCGTAACCCTGGAAAACCCGGCCTGGGCCAAACCTTTTGAGCTTTTGCACGGCTTCCTCAACACCCCCGCCTACGGCGGGCACGACCCCACCCTGATGATCGCCATCTTCTTCCCGCTGTTTTTCGGCATCGTGGTAGGGGATATCGGCATAGGCCTGCTTTTTTTGCTGGCTGCCCTCTGGATGGCGGGTAAAGCCCGCCGCGGCGAGACCCTGCGTATCGATTTTCTTGGGGCGGCTTTCGGCCCTGATGTGCTGGGTAAGCTCTCCATCATTGGAAAATGGATGGCGGGCTGGGCCATCTTCTGGGGGGTGCTGTACGGGGAGTTCTTCGGAACCTTCCTGGAGAAGCTGCGCCTTCCCGGTATGTTTGGCCTGAAGGACGGCTGGCGGGTCTTCTATCCGACCGGCCCCGGCTACGATCCCGAGAAGTACTATGGCCTGATCCCCATGGTCATCAACCGCCTGGATTTCGCCCAAACCGCCAATGGCCTGATGGTCTTTGCCATTATGTTCGGGGTTTTCCAGGTTCTGTACGCTTTCTTCTTGCGTATGCGCCTGGGGCTCAAACACGGCCACATGAAGCACTTCTGGGAAGGCTTCGGCTATTTCTCGGGTCTGGTGGGTCTGGTGGCCTTCGCCTACAACTTCCTTACCCAGGCCAACATCGCCATCCTGAACATCGTCTTTGTGGTGGGCATCATCCTCTTCCTGGTAGGCGTGGCCCTCTCGCGTGAAGTGCTGATGATTGCTGAGCTACCCGGTAAGGGTGGGCAGATTCTAAGCTATATCCGTTTGTACGCGGTGGGGGTGGCAGGGGGTGTGCTGGCCAGCCTGGCCAACCAGGTGGGCTTTGGCCTGGCGGAGCGTTTTGGCTTTATTGGCGGTGTGCTGGGATTTTTCATCGGTCTGATCCTGATCCTGGCGATCATCGTCATTACCACCCTGGGCCACGTGATCCAACCCATCCGTTTGCTGTGGATTGAGTTTTCCACCAACTTTGGCTTTTTCGAAGAGAGCGGACGGCAGTACAAGCCCTTTAAGTCGGTTAAGGAGCAGAATAGCTAGGGGTGCGTGGCGCCCAATAAACCAGTCCATAATGTGCTGTAGGCACATGGAACCAAGTACCAAAAGGAGAGAAACCATGAAGAGTGTAAAGCTAACCAAGACCCTCTTGATCGTCGCTGTTGCCATTCTTGCCACTGTAGCCTTTGCCGCCGAGGAAGGCGCCGCCGCCGGCACTTCTCTGGCTGCCATCGGTAAGGGCCTGGCCATCGGCCTGGGCCTGCTTGGTACCGGTATGGCCCAAAGCGCCATTGGTGCGGCAGCTGTGGGGGCAGTGGCGGAGGACCGTCGCAACTTCGGTACGGCCCTGATCTTCTTCCTGATTCCCGAAACGCTTGCCATCTTCGGTCTGGCTTTCTCGTTCCTCATCAACTAACGCGGATGGCCGATAGTCGATGGCTCATAGTTTTTTTTCTTTAGCCATACGCTATCAGCCATCGGCTATCAGCAAGAAGCACAAAGAGGAGCCAAATGTCAAAGCTTGAAGATATTCTGCAAAACGAAGTGGCCGCCGAAATAGGCGCGATTGCCGCAGAGGCTGAGGCCAGGGCTAAAGCGATTGTAGATGCCGCAATGGCCAAAGCCGAGGCACTCAAAGCAAACAAACAGCGCCAGCTCGAGGCCGACCATGCAGCCGCTTTGCGTCGGGCCGAGAGCGCCGCCGAACTACTGCTGAGCCAGGCCCGCATTACGGCCAGGGGCCAGGCCATGGAGCGGGTTCGGGCCGAGGTGGGGGACAGCCTGCAAAAACTGACCCAAAAGCCCGAATTTGCCACCATCCTGCACCAGCTGGCCGATGAAGCCTTGAGCAACATTGGCAAGGCCGAGTCGGTAGTGGTTAATCCGGCCCATGCCAGCTTGTTGAATGAATGGGCCCAGAGCAAAGGTTTGCAACTCAAAACCGACCCCTCCATTCGCGATGGGGTTCGGCTGGTAGCGGTAGGAGGGCGGGCATTCGTACAAAACACCCTGAGCGAGCGCCTCGAGCGGGCCTGGGATGCTTTGTCGGCCAAGGCGGCCAAAGCCATCTGGGGGTAGTGTGCTAACCCGTAACACGTTTGCCTACCTTAACGCCCGCGTGCGCTCGAGGCGAAGCCAGGTGGTTCCAGAGGCCTTTTTTCAACAGGCCCTGAGCCTGTCGTTCCCGGATTTTTTGCGCCTGCTGTCCGAAACGGTCTACGGGGCAGACCTGGTGGGCGACTCCCTGGCCGATGTGGACCGCGCGGTGACCAACCACCTGGCCCGTACAGTGGGTGACCTGCCGGGGCTGGTCTCGGGTGAAATGCGAGCGCTGGTCAGCCTGCCCCTGTTTCGCGCCGACCTGATTAACCTCAAGGCCATCTTGCGGGGTAAGCAGAGCAACAAAACGCCCGAGGAGATCAAGGCAACATTGCTGGGTGGAACCCTGAAAGAGCCGCTCATCAACGCCATGATCCAGGCCCCGGATGCGGCCAGCGTGGCCCAGATTCTGCAAGTGCCGGGGCATCCTCTGGCTAAGGCTTTGCGCAGCGCAGCAGCGGGCAACCCCGACCTTCTGGCCCTGGAGGTTGCGCTGGATCGGGAGTTTTTTGCGGCCAGTTTTGAGAGGGCCAAGAAGTTAGGGCAGAGCCGGATTTCTGCCTACTTTGCCCTCGAGGTAGATGTAACCAACCTGAACACCGCCTTCAAGCTGCAGGCCCTGGGGGCCAGCCTCCCCAACCTGGATGGCTACTTCATTGCTGGGGGCAGGTACCTGGGCCGCGCGGTGTTTGGCCGAATTGCCTCGGGGGACCTGGCGGCCCTCGATGCGCTGGGCGGTACCCCCCTTGCGCCCGCCATGGGGGCCCGCACCCTGGGCGAGCTCGAGCGGGCTGTGCGGGGAATTATGCTGGCCAGGGCGGCTTCGGGCGCGACCGATAGCCTGGGCGGTGGGCTGGTGCTCGACTACATCCAGCGCAAGCAGTGGGAGGCCAGCCGTATTCGCCTGCTGGCTCGGCGCGCCTACTTCAACCTGCCTGCCGAGGCTGTGGCAAAGGAGATCGCATGAAGATCGGTGTGCTGACCGATATCGAGACGGCCTCCGGCTACCGCATTGCGGGCCTCGAGGCGGTTACGGCTGGCCCCGAGGAGGCCGCCCGGAAGCTCTCGGAGATGGTTCAGTCGAACCAGTACGCCCTGATCGCTGTAGACCAGCGGCTGCTGCCCGACCCCAACAAGGCGGTCGAGCGGGTCATGCGGGGGCGCAATGTGCCGGTGCTGCTCTCGCTGCCCAACCTGCTCGACACCTTTAGCGGTGCAGGCGATGCCAAGGCCTACATGCGCGCTCTGGTGCGTGAGACGATGGGGTTTGACATCAAGCTATAAGCCCATAGCCGATGCTGGGCAGCTATCATCAAGAAGTCATTTGCTGCGAGCTAAGAGCATCCGAAGGAGGATACGTGGGAGTCATCAAAAAAATCGCAGGGCCGGCGGTCATTGCCGAGAACCTGCAAGGCGCCAAGATGTACGACATCGTGCGCGTCGGTAATGAAAAGCTGGTGGGTGAGATCATCCGCTTGGATGGTAACACCTGCTTTATTCAGGTCTACGAAGACACCAACGGCCTCAAAGTCGGCGAGCCGGTGGTTACGACGGGCCTGCCTTTGGCCCTGGAGCTGGGGCCGGGCCTTCTGAACGGCATCTTTGACGGGATTCTGCGTCCTCTGGACAAGATCCAGGCCGTTTCGGGCATCTTCATTAGCCGGGGTATCGAGGTTTCCTCGCTGGATCGCACCCGTAAGTGGGACTTCACCCCCCTGAAAAAGGTGGGCGACGAGGTCAAAGGGGGCGACATCCTGGGTACCGTGCCCGAGTACAGCTTTACCCACAAGATTCTGGTTCCACCCGATAAGGCGGGCCGCATCAAGAGCATTGTGGGTGCAGGCCAGTACACCATCGACGACACCATTGCTGAGCTCGAGGACGGTACCAAGCTGCGCCTGGCCCACTACTGGCCGGTGCGCAAGCCACGGCCCATCCAGCGCAAGCTCGACCCCAACCAGCCCTTCCTGACCGGGATGCGGATTCTGGACGTACTCTTCCCGCTGGCCGCGGGGGGTACGGCGGCCATTCCCGGCCCCTTTGGATCGGGAAAGACCGTAACCCAGCAGTCCATCGCCAAGTTCGGCGATGCCAACATCGTGGTGTATGTGGGCTGCGGTGAGCGCGGCAACGAGATGACCGATGTGCTGGTGGAGTTCCCCGAGCTGGAAGACCCCCAGACCGGCCGCCCCCTGATGGAGCGCACCATCCTGGTGGCCAACACCTCCAACATGCCGGTAGCGGCCCGCGAGGCCAGCCTGTACACCGGCATCACCCTGGCCGAGTACTTCCGCGACCAGGGCTACAAGGTCTCGCTGATGGCCGACTCCACCAGCCGCTGGGCCGAGGCCCTGCGCGAGATTGCCTCGCGGTTGGAGGAGATGCCCGCCGAGGAAGGCTACCCGCCCTACCTGGCCTCGCGCCTTTCCAGCTTCTACGAACGGGCCGGCAAGGTGGTTACCCTGGCCGGGGAGCAAGGCGCGGTCTCGGTGATCGGGGCGGTCTCGCCGGCGGGCGGCGACTTCTCCGAGCCCGTCACCCAGTCCACCCTGCGTATTACCGGGGGTTTCTGGGCCCTGGACGCGCAGTTGGCTCGAGCCCGCCACTTCCCCGCCATCAACTGGGCCCGCTCGTACTCCTTGTTCCTGGGCAGCCTCGAGTCGTGGTACCGCGAGAACGTGGCCCCGGACTACCCCGAGGTGCGCACCCAGATCATCACCCTGCTGCAACGCGAGGCCGAACTGCAACAGGTGGTGCAGCTCGTGGGCCCCGATGCCCTGCAGGATGCCGAGCGGCTGAGCCTGGAAATTGGCCGTATCGCCCGTGAAGACTTCCTGCAACAAAACGGCTACGACCCGGTGGACGCCAGCTGCTCGATGGCCAAGGCCTACGGCATCATGCAGATGATTATTGCGGCCTACAAGCAGGGCGAGCTGGCCCTCTCCAAGGGGGCTACCATCTCGGACTTCCTGAACGACCCGGTCATCGAGAAGATCGGGCGGGCGCGTTACGTGCCGGAGGCCGAGTTCCCCGCCTATAAGGCCGAGTTCGACCAGATGATCAAGACCGCCTTCTTGGGTGCGGTCAAGGCGTAAGGAGGTTTTGATGCTCAAAAAAGAATATAACGCCGTAACTTACGTCTCCGGCCCGCTTTTGTTTCTGGAAGGGGCTTCCGACCTGGCCTACGGCGCCATTGTGAACATTGATGACGGCACGGGCCGCATTCGCGGCGGCCAGGTGATCGAGGTCTCTGACCAGTACACGGTTTTGCAGGTCTTCGAGGAAACCTCGGGGCTGAACCTCGAGCACACCACGGTTTCGCTGGTGGAAGATGTGGCCCGCCTGGGCGTCTCCAAGGAGATGGTGGGCCGGGCCTTCAACGGTATCGGCAAGCCCATCGACGGCCTGCCCCCGGTGGTGGCCGATAAGCGCCTGCCCATCAACGGCGCCCCCATCAACCCGGTGGCCCGCGAGAAGCCTGAGGAGTTCATCCAGACCGGGGTTAGCGCCATTGACGTCAACATGACCCTGGTGCGCGGGCAGAAGCTGCCCATCTTCTCCGGTTCCGGTCTGCCGCACAACGAGCTGGCCGCCCAGATTGCCCGTCAGGCCAAGGTGCTGGGCGAGGGCGAGGGCTTCGCGGTGGTGTTTGCCGCAATGGGCATTACCCAGCGCGAGGTGAGCTACTTCATGCAGGAGTTTGAGCGTACCGGGGCTTTGAGCCGCTCGGTGCTCTTCCTCAACAAGGCCGACGACCCCACCGTGGAGCGCCTGCTGACCCCCCGCATGGCCCTCACGGCTGCCGAGTACCTGGCCTTCGAGCACGACTACCACGTGCTGGTGATCCTCACCGACCTGACCAACTACTGCGAGGCCCTGCGCGAGATTGGTGGGGCCCGGGAAGAGATTCCGGGCCGCCGCGGCTACCCTGGCTACATGTACACCGACCTGGCCTCGCTCTACGAGCGTGCGGGCGTGGTGCACGGCAAGAAGGGCTCGGTGACGCAGATCCCCATCCTCTCGATGCCCGGCGACGACATCACCCACCCCATCCCCGACCTGACCGGCTACATCACCGAAGGCCAGATCTTCATTGCGCGCGACCTGGCCCAGCAGGGCATCTTCCCGCCCATCAACGTACAGCCCAGCCTCTCGCGGCTGATGAACAACGGTATCGGCAAGGGCAAGACCCGCGCCGACCACAAGGAGCTGGCCGACCAGCTTTTCAGCTCCTACGCCCGTGGGGTGAACCTGCGCCGGTTGGTGGCCATTACCGGCGAGGACGCTCTGACCGAGATGGACAAGAAGTACCTGCGCTTCGCCACCAACTTCGAGCAGAAGTTTATCAACCAGGGCCAGAAGGAGCGCTCCATCGAGGAGAGCCTGAACATCGGCTGGGCTTTGCTCGCCGACTTCCCGCCCTCTGAACTCAAGCGTATTCGTCGCGAGTACATCGAGCAGTACCACCAGAAGACCGGCAAGCTTGAAGAGCTGGTGGGAGCTTAACGCATGAAAGGCGTGGAAAGTAGAAAGAGAAAAGTAAAGTCAAGGGCTCTTGGGTTTCCTTTCCACTTTTCTCTTTTCTCGCCTTTTAGGGGTTAAATTATGGCTGAACCTGTCTCACCGACCCGCTCCACCTTGCTGGCCAAACGCGACCAGAAGCGGCTGGCCTTGCAAGGCGTGGAACTGCTAAAGAACAAGCGGGACGCCCTGATTGGCGAGTTTTTCGCCCTGGTGCAAGACTCGCTCAAAGCCCGCGAGGCCCTCAACAATGCTGCTAAGGAGGCGTACTTCAGCCTGCTGATTGCCAAGGCTTTCGATACCCCCGAGGCGGTGGAGTCGCTTTCGGGTAACCCCATCGAGGTGCAGATAGAGGTAGAGAGCCTTTATGGCGTTAAGGTGCCCAGGATTTCTGCGCCAACCTCGGAAGGAGGCTTGTCCTTTAGTCCGATTGGGGTAGGGGCCAAGACCCTCGAGGCCGCCACCGCCTTCCGCCGCCTGGCCGAGGCCATCATCGCGGTGGCCAACACCGAAAACCGCCTGCGCAAGATCGGCGAGGAGATCAAGAAAACCAACCGCCGGGTGAATGCCCTCGAGCAGATCTCCATCCCCGAGATTAACGAGCAGATCAAGTTCGTTACCGACACCCTCGACCAGCGCGCTTTGGAGGAGGTGACGACCCTCAAGCGCATCAAGGCCGCCATTCTGGCCCGCGATGCCGAGGAGCAGGGCATCGTCTCGGCGCATATCGAGAAAGGCGCTGGGTTATAGGGCACCACGCAGTTTGCATACCCCGCCGAAAGGCGGGGTTTTTTGGTTTGCCCTCGAGCCTATTTTTTGAGTGCGCTCGAATGCTCCAAATATACGACGAAGCGGTTTTTGTCCCCAAATCAATACGCGGAGCGGAACTGTCTTCTGCTTTTGAGAATGGCGACATCAATGAGATGCGCACGATAGAATGAGCCGCAATGCTTGATTTTTTCGTCGGATTGGGGTTGTTCTTGCTGGCATTGGTAGTGGTGCGTCGCCTGGGCTGGGCCTGGGGGGTGGTGGGGGTCTGGCTCAACCTGTTGTGGTTTATCTACCAGAACGAACTGGGCCAGGGCTGGCTGTTTTACATGCGCGGGGTGGGGCTGGCCTTTGTGCTGGCGGCGGGCTATCGGCAGTATGGGCTGGCCTGGGCCCTGCTGCCCTGGCCACTGCTTGTGGTGGGGCGTTTTGAGATGCAGATGCTCTGGCCCTACTTTCCCGCCTGGGGCGAAGGGCTGATGCTGGGGGCGGTGTTTTACTTGCTGGTGGGGCTTTTTAAGAGGCCCTGATACAGCTCGGGGCGGCGCTGGGGGAAGACGGGGAAGTCCTGGCGCAGCTTGGCGGGATAACTGGGGTCGAGCGCCACCACCCCAAGCCCCTCGCTTTCTACCCGCAGCAGCTCCATGCCCAGGGGGTCTACCGCCAGGCTGGGCGCACCAAAGGGTTCTTCGGCGTGGTTGACCGCAACTAGGTAGGCCTGGTTTTCGGCGGCCCGGGCTTTGCAAAAAAGCTCCCAGGCGTAGCTGCGGCTCATGGGCCAGGCCGAGGGAATCAGGAATAGACTGACCCCCTGTAGGGCATAGGCACGGAAGAGCTCGGGGAAGCGCAGGTCGAAGCAGATGGCGATGCCAACCTTGAAGCCCCCCAGCTCGAGCGCAACCAAATCCTGCCCCGGAACCATGGTCTCGGGCTCGCCAAAGGCGGGAATCAGGTGGGTTTTGGTGTAGCAGGCCCCCTGGCCCGCGGGCCCCATGACCCTGGCCCGGTTGGCGTGGCGCTCGCCGGCCTGCTCCAGCACCCCGGCGACCAGGGTCATGCCGGTTTGGCTAGAGAATTGCTCGAGGTGCGTCAGCACGGCTGGGGTAAAGGCAGCATCGGCAAAGCGGTAGCCGCTGGGGAATAGCTCGGGCAGCACCGCGACCTGTGCGCCTTCCTGGTGGGCCTGGTGGAGGAGCTCGAGAGCCTTTTCCAACGTGGCCTGGGGGGTTTCGCGGGTTGCCAGGTGCAGTAGGGCTACTTTCATGCTTTCTCCCGCAAGCGGTAGGCCAGATAGGGCAGGCCCAGTCCCAGGGCGCTTCCCAGCAGTGCGGCCCAGAGCTGCCCGCCCACACCCAAGAGCCCTCCGACGGCCTGTGCCAGCACCAGCGCGGCCAGCACCGCCACATACAGCGGGATGACAAAGGGTTTACCGCTGCCGTACTGCACCAACCCGGCCCCCACCAGCGTTGCTACGGAAAGGGTGGCGCCAAAGGGGCTGGGCTGTACAAAGAAAAACCAGATAAAGCCAGCTATTCCAGCATAGATGAGGGTACGGGCCAGCCAGTCGGGTGCTAGCGAGCGCTCCAGGAATGTGCCCAGCTTGCTCAAACCCGGCCTCCAAAGCGTATCAGGACTTGATAAAACGCCAGACGATGAGGCTCGACAAAATGAGCCCCAGGCCACCCCAGGCCACCTGAGGCTCGCTGCCCGCAAAGCCCAGCAGTGCGGCCAGCACACCTGCGCTCAGGAAGCCAGGCGCATACTTTGGATTGACGGTCAGTCCCAGCAGGAACGCTACCAAAAAACCCGAAACTGCCGGTGGCATACTGGCCCCCACCGCTACTACCACAATTAACAAGCCCAGGGTAATTACCAGGCCTACGAAATAAGCCCCTGGAAAGGGTTCCTTGCTCGGTTTGTCTGTTGCTTTCTCTGCCATGTGCTATACCTGCTTTATAGCTTACCGCTTTTGGATGAGCTTGGCACCTAAGCAGCTTCGTTCGCTGGGCTTTCCCTGGGCATTGTTATGCCTGTGCTGGTGGGCGGCATTTTGCTATTGGCTAGCGTCAGCAGTCATGTTAGCATTCTTTGCTAGCTATGGCCCTCATTGTCCAAAAATATGGCGGAACCAGCGTGGGCGACCTCGAGCGCATTCACAAGGTGGCCCAGCGCGTCCACCACTACCTCGAGAAAGGACACCAGCTTGTGGTGGTGGTCTCGGCCATGGGTCGTATGACCGACGAACTGATTGCCCTGGCCAGGCGGGTGAACAAACGTCCGCCTCAGCGCGAACTCGACATGCTTACCACCATTGGCGAGCAGCAGTCGGTGGCCTTGCTTTCGATGCAGCTCAACGCTATGGGTATTCCAGCGCGGGGGTTTACCCAACACCAGATTGGTATAACTACCGATGGGCGCTACGGCGATGCCCGCATTTTGCGGGTAGAGCCCACCCTCATCCAGCAAGCCCTGAACCGGGGAGAAGTGGCGGTGGTGGCGGGCTTTATGGGCACTACCCCCGAAGGCGAACTGACTACCCTGGGGCGCGGCGGCTCCGATACCACCGCAGTTGCTCTGGCAGCGGCCCTGGGGGCGCGGGAGTGCGAAATCTTTACCGACACCGAAGGGGTTTATACCACCGACCCACACACCATCCCTGAGGCGCAAAAACTCAACAAAATTGGCTACGACCAGATGCTGGAGATGGCGGCCCTGGGAGCGCGGGTGCTGCACCCCCGGTCGGTCTACTACGGCAAGCGCTATGGGGTGAGAATCCACGTGCGCAGCAGCTTTTCCTATAACCCTGGCACCATTGTTACGGAGGATGGAATGGAACTCGATCGCCCAGTGACGGGGGTAGCCCTCGACGACGAAATTGCCCAGATCGGTCTGATAGGCATTCCGGATCGGCCCGGCATTGCAGCCCGGGTCTTTGAAGCCCTAGCCCGCAAAGGCGTGGCCGTAGACATGATTATCCAGGGGGTTCCCGGCCACGAAGCCAGCCGAACCCAGATGGCTTTTACCGTTAACCAAGACTTTGTCGAAGAGGCCTTGGAGGCCCTCGAGCCCGTTCTGGCCGAGATTGGCGGCGAGGCCCAGCTGCGCCGGGACATCTGCAAGATTTCCATCGTGGGGGTGGCCCTGGCCTCGACCCCCGGCATTCCGGCCCGGATGTTCCAGGCCCTCTTTAGCGCCGGGGCCAACATCGACATGATTGCAACCAGCGAGGTGCGCATCTCGGCCATTATCCCCTCGCAGTACGCCGAAGCGGCCCTGCGCGCAGTGCATAGCGCGTTTGAGCTGGATAAGCCGGTGGAAAAGTAACAGGCGAGAAAAGTGGAAAGAGAAAAGGAAAATCCAGAGCTTTTGACTTTTCTTTCCTCTTTCCCCTTTTATCTTTCCTCGCCTGTGGGGGTCATATGAGTGAAACCACCAACTACTCTGGCAAACAATACCTGAGCTGGCAGGATATTACCAACCTGGTTTCCAAGCTGCTGGGCCAGGTCAACCCCAACGACTTTGACTGCATTCTGGCGGTAACTCGAGGTGGTATGATTCCGGCCTGCCTGGTTTCCGAGGCCACCGATCAGCGCAACATTCTGACTGCTGCTGTGATGTTTTACACTGATGTGGGCGAGACCATCAAAGACCCTGTTTTTCTCCAGTTTCCCTCCGATAGTTTGCTGTATGGTAAGCGGGTACTGGTTGTAGACGACGTGTGGGATTCGGGTAAAACGGCTGTGGCGGTGCGCGAGCGCATCCGGATGGCCGGTGGACGTCCTCAGGTAGCGGTCTTGCACTACAAACCCAGCAAAAGTCAGTTCCCCGCTGACGGCCCCGACTACTACGCTGCCGAGACCGAGGCCTGGATTGTGTATCCCTGGGATCCGGCCCAGGGCTGGACCACCTTGGGCCAGGGGGCCAGCCAGGCCTGAAATACGGCAAGTGCGGTGGAGGGGCAGATTTAACTAGCCGCTCACAACTTGAATTGCTGTGAAAGGTGCGATAAGCGGGCCTTACCGAGGTGAGGCCCGCTTGGTTTGTCCCGAAGGGGAAATAGCAAAATGCCGTAAGACTAACGCCCGAAGCGTTCGGGTGAGCGTTTTCCCCCTATTGCTGCTACGGGCGGAGGCTCCTACTACTTGATCAGGCCCAGTTGCAGCACCGCGTCGCGCTCCTCGGCCAGCTCTCTGGCGGTAGCGTCCATCTTGCTGCGGCTGAACTCGTTGATATCCAGGCCCTGCACAATTTCAAAGTCGCCGTCTTTGCAAACACAGGGGTAGCTGTACACCAGCCCTTCGGGGATGCCATACGAGCCGTCGGAGGGAACAGCCATGCTGACCCAGTCGCCCTCAGGGGTGCCCAGGGCCCAGTTGCGCATGTGGTCGATGGCCGCGCTGGCTGCCGAGGCCGCCGAGGAAGCGCCGCGGGCTTCAATAATTTCAGCCCCGCGCTTGGCGACTTTGGGAATGTAGGTATTGACGTACCAGTCGTGGTCGCCTACCAGCTCGTAGGCATTTCTGCCCCCAACTTCGCAGTGGAACAGGTCGGGGTACTGGGTGACGGAGTGGTTGCCCCAGATGGTCATCTTCTTAATCTCGCTTACGGGCACCTTTAGGCGGGCCGCCAGCTGCGAGATGGCCCGGTTGTGGTCGAGGCGGGTCATGGCGTGAATCTGACGCGGCGAGAGGTTGGGGGCGTTTTTGTAGGTGATGAGGGCGTTGGTATTGGCTGGGTTGCCTACTACCAGCACCTTTACATCTTTGCGGGCGTTGTCCGAAAGAGCGCGGCCCTGGGCGGTGAAGATGGCGCCGTTGGCCTGGAGCAAGTCGGCGCGCTCCATGCCTTGTTTGCGGGGCATGGCCCCTACCAGCAGGGCATAGTCGGCGTCGGCAAAAGCTATGTTGGGATCGTCGGTGGGTACGATGCCTGCCAGGGTGGGGAAAGCACAGTCCTCGAGCTCCATAACGACCCCATTCAGGGCCTTGAGGGCCGGGGTAATCTCCAAGAGCTGCAGGATAACCGGCTGGTCTTTGCCGAGCATCTCGCCTGCGGCAATGCGGAACAGCAAGCTATAGCCAATTTGACCGGCTGCACCAGTAACTGCGACACGTACAGGGGACTTCATCTGAAAGCTCCTTTCAATGGGTTGTAACCCATCTCTGCCGTTCACGATAATAACGCGCCGAAGGCCCAATGTCGAAGGACAAAGGTCGGGGGTAGTTACACCATTGAGGGGTTTTCAAAAAAATGCTTATCAGGCCCGCTTCCATTGGGAAGCTCGAGCCCCAGGTGGCCCTGAGCCGCGCGCGGCTCGGCATGTAACCTGCATCTAGACCACAAATACCCTCTGGGCGTAACATTGCCACATGACCGTGAGCCGCTACTACGATGTGAAGCGCGATGAGCGAGGTAAGCGCTACCTGGAGCCATTTATCGAGGGATCGCTCTTGCTGGGGCTGCCCCTTTTGAACAAAGGAACGGCTTTTACGCATGAAGAGCGCAAAGCCCTCAAGCTCGAGGGCCTCCTGCCCCCCCACGTGACCAGCCTAGAGGAGCAAAAACAGCGCAATTATCGGCGCTACTGCCTGATCGAAAACGACCTGGAAAAACACATTTTTTTGCGCAACCTGCAAGACCGCAACGAGGTGCTTTTCTATGCCCTTTTCGCCGACCACATGAGCGAAATGCTCCCTATCCTCTATACTCCTACGGTGGGCGAGGCGGTCAAGCAGTTCTCGCATATTTATCGCTATCCACGGGGATTTACGGCCTCCACCGACAACATCCACGAAATTGAGCAGGCCCTCTCCAACGTGCCCCTCAACGATGTGCGGCTGGCCGTTGCCACCGATTCTTCGGCCATTCTGGGCATCGGCGACCAGGGTTTTGGAGGGATGGCGATCTCCATCGGCAAACTTTCCATCTATACCGCTGCCGGGGGTCTGGGCCCCGACAAAGCCCTCCCTATCGAGCTCGACGTGGGCACCAACCGGGCCGACCTGATCAACGACCCGCTCTACCTGGGGGTGCGCCACCGCAGGCTTTCGGGGGATGAATACTTCGCCTTTATGGATCGCTTTGTGGAGGCTTTCTGCAAGCGCTACCCCAACGCGGTCATGCAGTGGGAAGACTTTGGCAAGGACACGGCTTTTACTGTGCTCGAGCGCTACCGCAAGGTGCTGCCCTCCTTCAACGACGACATCCAGGGTACCGGAGCGGTCACGCTGGCGGGGGTGCTCTCGGCTTGTCGGATTAATGGTCAGCGCCTTTCCGACCAGCGCATCCTGGTTTATGGGGCCGGGGCGGGGGGCATTGGCGTGGCCCAGGCCTTGCTCGAAGGCCTTATGCGCGAGGGCCTGAGCGAGGCAGAGGCCTTAGAGCACCTGTTTGTTCTCGACTCCAAGGGCTTGCTGCTCTGCAACCGCAGCATGGAAGCCTACAAGCAAAAGTTCGCCAAAGACCCGGCCCTGATTCAGGACTGGCCCATCGCGGGCGAGGCGCCCAACCTGTACGAAACAGTGGTGAACGCGAAGATTACCGTCTTGTTGGGGCTTTCTGGCCAGGTGGGGTCGTTTACCGAACCCATCGTGCAGGCGGTGCAGGCCAACGCCGAGCGCCCCATTATCTTTCCGTTATCCAACCCCACCAGCTCGTCGGAGGCGTTTCCGGAGGAAATTTTGCGCTGGACGCGGGGCAAGGCGCTGGTGGCTGCCGGGAGTCCCTTTGCCCCGGTGGAGTTGGACGGCCAGGTTTACCCAATCGGCCAGGGGAACAACGCCTTTGTGTTCCCAGGGCTAGGTTTTGGTACGGTACTCTCTAAGGCTAAAGAAGTCTCCGACGCCATGGTGCTGGAGGCGGCCTACGCCCTTTACGACTACACCAGCAAGCACCACCCCGACCGGGTATACCCGCCCACCTCCGAGTTGCGTGAGGTGAGTCAGTATGTGGCCTCGAGGGTGATTCGCCAGGCCATGAAGGAGGGTTTGGCCCGCGAAGAGCGCCTGAAGGGGCTCAGCATGGAGGCCATCCAGGCCTATGTGGCGGAGCGGTTCTGGCAGCCGCGGTATCTGCCCTACAAGATGGCGACCAAGGCCTAGTAACCCCATATGGGGGTTGGATCGCGGGCTTGAATACGCTCAACTCAGCATTCACAGGTGGGCCTTCTGCGCATTACTGACATAAAACCTGTAGATTTTCGTATACTTAAGGTGTCAAGGGCTTTTAGCCCGGTTTATATATGGACAAGAAAGACCGCCCGGTATACATCATTTCGGTTGCTGCCGAACTGGTGGATATGCATCCCCAGACCCTGCGCCTGTACGAGCGCAAAGGTCTGATTCAGCCCAAGCGCTCGGGCGGCAAAACCCGGCTGTATTCAGAACGGGATGTGGAAAAGCTGCGGGAGATTCGTCGCCTGACCCAGGAGCTGGGGGTCAACCTGGCCGGGGTGGAGGAGATCATGAAGCTGCGCGACGAGTTGTGGGCGCTCGAGCAGCGGTTTCGAGAGGAGGCCGAGCGATTGAAGCAGGAGCTAGGGGATAAGCTCGAGGCCCTCAAGACGCCCCCAGCTCTACCACCTCCTGGCGAAAAAAGCAGAAAGACCGACGATAAAGAGCGGCCCGTCTACATCATCTCGGTGGCCGCAGAACTGGTGGGCATGCACCCCCAGACCCTGCGGCTCTACGAGCGGGAGGGCCTGGTTGCGCCCAGCCGCACCTCAGGCAAAACCCGCCTGTACTCCGAGCGAGATGTGGAAAAGCTGCGGGAGATTCGCCGCCTGACCCAGGAGCTGGGGGTCAACCTGGCCGGGGTGGAGGAGATCATCCGCCTGCGGGATGAGCTGGACATCCAGCAAAACCGTCTGGAGTCGGAAATAGCCCGCCTGCGCCTGGCCTTGTTGCGTGAACTCAAGCAGGAAAAAGGCGAGGTGCAGAAGAAAGCCAGATCCTCGGCAGGCTGAACTGCTGCACTGGAAATTCAGGGCCCAGCCAGGCTGCGCTATGGTGGTCGTCGCTTTTTTGCCGCTGCCCAAAAACGACGCATGTTTTCGAGTTTCCCAGCGGCAAAAGATACGCCTGAAATGGTCTTCTTCTTGATTGGGATGGCACCCTTCCCGTTGAAGACCGCTCTAACGAAGCCTCAGCGGGAGCCGCAAGGCATAGGCCAGCCCAATAAACACCCCCAGACCTGCCAGCCCCCCAAGGATGAGCGGGGGGATGTTTTGCAAAAAAAATGCTGGGAGGCCAAAGTGTGCCGCTACCAGGTAAGCCACCCAGCCTGCCGGTGCGGCTGCCAGGATGGTTTTTGCGACCATTCCCCACACCTCGGCCTGCGCTGCCATCTGAAAAGCTTGCAACTGCCGGGCATAAAGAGCCAGGCCCAGCCAGCCTGCGACCACTGTAGCCAGGTTCAACACAAACAAGCCCTGCTCGCGCAGCAGCCAATAGCCAAAGGTGTTGAGCAGCGCCACCACTACCGTAACCCGCACGGCCTGGCTTACCTTCCCCACTGCATAGAAACCCCGCAGCAGCAACTGGTTTAAGCCCCAGGGGAGCAGGGCCAGGCCCAGGGCCATCACGGTCTGGGTGGTAAAGGTTCGGTTGGCCTCGGAGAAGTTGGCGGTAATGGCGTAGAGCAGGCCTACAATCCAGGGGGCCAGCGCCACCATCATGGCTGCCGCGAAGGCCAGGGGCACCGCCAGCCGGGCCATGATACGGTGGAGCAGCTCGCGGGCTGCGGGCACGTTCTGGCCACCTGCCAGCGCAGACAGACGGGGGAAAGCGGCCATAGCGGGTGAGACGGCCAGCAGGCCCAGCGCGGTAGTAAAGATGAGCTCACCGTTTTGGAAGCCCGTGACGGCTGCTGAGGGGTAGGCAGCTAGAATGCTCAACAGAACCAGGTTCAAAAACTGCCGCACCGAGGTGGTGAAGGCAAAGGGGCCAATCCGGGCCAGGGCTAGGCGGAAGGCCGGGTGCCATTTGAACTCGAGCCGGTACCCTTTGAGGGCAGGGAGCTGTACCAGGGCCTGTAAAGCCCCCCCCAGCGCGACCGATAAGCCCAAAGCCACCACGCTGTCTGGAAAAAGCAGCATCAGCGCTATAGAACCCACGTTGAAGGCCATCGGGCTGAAGCTGGTAATACCGAAGCGCTCACCCGACTGAAGCACCGAAGAAAACAGCGAAGCCATTGAGATGGAGAGCAAAAAGGGCATCACCAGGCGAACCAGGAGCACCAACTGCTCAAAAACCGTCGGGTCGCGCAGGGGGCTGGCCTGGGCCAGGGAAAGCTCGGCGAGCCACAGCAGGGCATGGGCAACCTGGGGGGCAAAGAGCAGGCCCAGACCCAGAATCACCAGATTGATGCCCAGCAAAAACGCACCAAAACGCCGGGCGAACACACGGGATTCTTGGGGTGGGAGGCTGGTCAGTACCGGGATTAGGGCGTTTTGAATGGCCCCCTCGGCCAGCAGCTCGCGCAGCAGGTTGGGAATACGGTAAGCCACCCAGAAGGCATCTTTGATGACATCCGGCAGTGGCAGGTTGGTGAGGATGGTCTGGCGTACCTGGCCCAAAAGCCGGCTGGAAAGGGTGCCGGCCATGACCAAAAAGGTGTTGCGAAGGATGCGTGACATATGGATGGGGGGTTGGCGCCTCGAATGCTTCCAAAGGGATTTATACCAGATGGGTTTGGTTTTTGGCCGGGAAAACCAACCGAAGGAATGCGGCTAGATTTTGCGCCGGGCTGGGCTGCTCATATGAACCCCGCCTGAATCGTTCCGTTGGGGATTGTCAGAGCACCCTGGCTTTTCGAGCTGTTGCAGATCAATCTCTCCAGCGCACTTGACTGCCTGCAGGCGATTTGTAGACCTCCAGGCGGGCAGGCAGGCGTTCGGCCAGGGCTTCGACGTGGGTCACGATGCCCACCAGGCGGCCCTGGGTGGGCAGGGCCTCGAGCACCCCGGCTACTTGCTCTAGGGTTTCGCCGTCCAGGGTACCAAAGCCTTCGTCAAGGAAAAGTGCCCCGATTCTGCCGCGCGAGAGGTGCTCCGAGAGTGAGAGGGCCAGGCATAGGCTGGCCATGAAACTCTCGCCCCCCGAAAGGGTGCGCACTGGCCGCAGGGCATCGGTCCAGCGGTCGAATACAAAATACTCACCATCCTCGAGCTGCAGGCTATAGCGGTTTTGCGAGAGGGAAGCGATCAGCTGGGAAGCTCGGCCCAAAAGCCCGGACTGGTAGCGCTCGAGCAAAAAGTCCTGGAAGCGGTCGCCCTTGAGGTCGCCCGCGAGCTGCTCCCAGAGGTCGATTTGCTTGTCCAACTCAGCTTTTTCCTGGAGGAGCTGGCGCTTGCGCTTTAGCTGCTCTTCCAAGCGCTTTAGGTCGCTCCTCTTGCCGCCCAGGCTTTTCTTGATCGCATCGAGCTCCCGCTCGAGGCTGTCTTTGAGGCTGCGCTGTTCGGTTACCTGATCCGGGGTGATGGGGGGCTGGCCTCTTAGTTTTTCCTCCAGCGCCCCCAGGTTGCTGGCGATCTGGGCCCCCTCGAGCTCGTCTTCTTTGATCCGCTTTTGCAGCGCCTCCATTTCTTCTGGGCTCAGGCGGGCGCTCCGGGCCGCCTCGAGGCTGTCGAAGTTGGCTGCGCGCAGCAGGGCTAGCAGGCTTTCCCGCTGGCGGGCCAGGTTCAGCACCCGCACCACCTCGGCCTGGCTCTGGATTTTGCCTTTTAGCTCGGCAACCTGGGCCTCGAGCCGGTCGATCTCTTGCTTCAAGTCCCGCAGGGTCTGGAGCTCTTGCTCGAGCCACTTCACGTAAGCCGCAACCTCCTTACCCCCGGTGATGGTTCGAACCTCTTCGGCCAGGGCCGCAAGGCGCCGGGTGCGCTCTTCCCTGACCTGCTCGGGGCTGCCCAGGGCTTGGGCCTGGGCCTCCAGCTCGGCGTGGGCTTTGCGGGCTTCTTCGGCCTCGGCGCGCAGCTTGTCTAGCTGTTCTTGCAGCCGGGGCAGGCGTTCTTCCAGGTCTTTGAGGCGCTGCTGGGTAGCCGCATACTGGGCCCTTAGCTCGCCAAGGGTGGTTTCCAGGTGCTCGACCTGGGCCTCCAGGGCTTGCAGATCGGCCTGGGGCTTGGGCGGGGGCAGGTTCTCGACGGGATGCCCGCAGAGGGGGCAGGGCTCCCCCTGCTTTAGGTGGGCGTGGTACAGCCCCAGGCCCTGCTGAAGCTTCTCGCGCTCGAGGGCCTGCTTGGCTTCCTCCAGCCTGGCTTTGTGCTGCTTGCCGGTATCGGCCAGGGCCGCAAGGTTCTGTTTGAGTTCAGCGCTTAGGGTCTGCGCCTGTTGCAATTCCTGCTCAGCCTCTTGTAGGCGGGCCTGGGCACGCTGTGCGCCGATGCGGGCCTTTTCTAGCTCGGCAAACACCCGCTCAGCGTCGCGCAGCTGGTCGAGGCGGTCTTCGTCGAAGGGCAGCGGGTGGGGGTGGCGCAAACCCAGGCTGCCGCCGTAGCGCTTGAGGCTGGCCTCCTTCGAGCGCAGCAAGGGAAGCTGGTGCATTTGCTGCTCCAGCGCCTGGTGCTTTTCGGACTGGTACCTGGCGCGAAGGTCGCCAAACTTGGCCTCGAGCTTTTCCAGCTTCGACTGGTCTTGCCCCAGGGCTTGCTGTTTCTGTTGCAGCTCGGCTTCCGCTTGCTGGATTGCCTCGACCTGCGGCCAGATGCGCTCGGCTTGTTGGGCCCGCGCAAGCCGGGCGGCCACCTCGGCGATGCGGGGTCGCTCGTTTTCCCAGGTTTGCTGGCGGCGGCGCCAGGACTCCAGCTCACCCCATAGCCCCACCAGCTCCTCGAGCTTCTTGAGGGTTCGCTCGGCCTCTTGCAGCTTTTGGGTGAGCGCGCGCTCGCTTTGATCGAGGGCTGCGATTTCGTCTCGCAGCGCCCCCAGGCGCTCTTCCTCGGCCTCGGCCAGGGCGGCCAGCTCCCCTTCCAGGCGGGCTTTTTGCTTTTTCAGATCCTCGAGCCGGCCCATTACCCGCTCCCGCATGGCCTTGAGGGTTTCCAGGCCGTAGAGCTTGATCAGGGTTTCGCGCCGTTCTTTGGGCGAGCCCCGCAAAAACAGGTCGAACTGGCCCTGCGGCAGCAAAATGGCCCGGGTAAAGGTATCGTAGTCCATGCCCAGAATCTCGGCCAGTTTGGCATCGAGCTCCCGCACCTTTTCCGAGGCCGGGTGGATTCGCCATGCGTCGTTCTGATGGAACTCGAGGCGGTTCTGGTTTTCCTTGCCCACCACCCGCACCACCCGCCAGAGCTGTTCACCGACGGCAAAAGTGAGCTCTACCCTGGCTGCGTCGGCCTGGGGGTGTTTGAGGTCCTTCAGGCCGGTCGCGCCGATGCGTGGGGTGGCCTTGTAGAGGGCATAGGTGATGGCGTCGAGCAGGGTGCTTTTGCCCGCGCCGGTGGGGCCGGTGATGGCAAACAGACCCAGATCGGGGTTGAAGTCGACCGTTTGCGCTTGGGCATAGGGGCCAAATCCGTCGAGGAGCAGTTTGATGGGTCGCATAGCAGCATTCAGTGCGCCTGATCGCTAATGGTGTGAACCTCTTCAAAGGTTTGCTTGAAAGCGGCTAGAAGTTCGGGACTTGCTTCCTTGGTGGTGATGGTTCGGCGGTACTCGGCATAAGCCTCTACCCAGTCCAGATTTTCGGTATCTACCACCACCGGGCCTTTTGTGTCTGCTTCTGGGGTGTGGAACTCGACCTCGAGCAGGTTTGGCAGCTCCTTGAACAAGCGCTCGCGCAAGGCGGGGTTGCCTTTGCCTTCGATCACCACCTTGCTATAGCCAGGGAAAGCCCGAATCTCCTCCCAGCGCCGATCCAGCCACTCCCGGCTGACCCGGAAGGTTTTGAGCGGCCTGCCCCAGCGCTCCTTTACGGGATGTACCTGGGGCTGCAAACCTGGCTTTAGCTCCACAATCAGGGCCCCCCGGTCGCCGTTCTCGCTCTCGCCAAAGTCGAGCTGGATGAGGGAGCCCGCATACCAGGCCAGAGGAGCCTCACAGACCTGCTGCTGGCGGTGCAGGTGGCCCAGGGCCACGTAGCTCAGGCTCAGGGGAAAGGCGCTCTTGGGAATGGCGTAGCTGTTGGTGGTGTGGAAGGTAAACTCGCCGCCCCCGAGCTGGCCCCCCTCCACGGTCAGGTGGGCCATCAGCAGGTTGAGGTCAGGGCCAAAGCCCTGGGCCAGGTTCTGCAGAACGAGGCTCATGCTGGAGCCATAGGTTCTTTTCCAATCTGCGCTATCGCCTTGCAGCAGGTCGCCGGTCTTGACCAGCCGCCGCTCCGACAAAAAGGGCAGCAGCGCTACCCTGGCCCCCAGGGCCTCCACCACCCCGCCCTGCTCGGCAAAGCGCAGGTTGCCAAACACGGTGGCCCCGGTGAGGGAGAGCAGGGGAGAGAGGGCCTCGAGGCGCTCGCGGCTGTCGTGGTTGCCGGCAATCACCAGCGCCGGAACCCCCAGCGCGCGCAAGCCCACAAAAAACTCGAAGGCAGCAGCTTCGGCCTCGCTGGATACCACGCTGCGGTCGAACAAATCGCCCGCCACCAGCACCAGCTCGATGCGCTCGGAGCGCACCAGCTCCAAAAGCCGCTGCAAGGCCTGCCGAATTTCCGGTGTTCGCTCCCGTCCTTTGAGCACCTTGCCCAGGTGCCAGTCTGCTGTGTGCAGAATACGCATGGGCTGATTGTACTTTACTGGCCTTCTGTGGGCAGCGTTACCTGAGAAATGTCCTTGATTTGCTTCACAGGGGGCTGGAAAAAACCAAAACGAACGGCTTGGAAAAACTGCCCTACGCCACCACCATAGGCTTTTCGCTTGGCCTTTCGGCCAGGGCGGCTTTGGTGCTTTCGATGGCGACTTCGATCATATCGTCGGTGGGTTCCCGCACGGTGAGCATCTGGAACTTGAAGCCGAGCCAGCGGAAGAACCTCGAGAGGGGGTCGTGGTGAACAGCGGAGTAGCGCAGCACCTCATACGAGACCGCCGCCACCACCGGAATCATCAAGAGGCGCGGGAAAATCCAGTACCAGGCCACCGTGAGGGGGGGGAAGAAGCTGTACACAAACACCCCTACCACTGCGGTAAAGGCGATAAAGCTGGTGCCACAGCGGGGATGGTAGGCGGGCTGGGCCCGCACGTTTTCTACGGTGAGCTCGAGGCCCTTCTCGTGCGCCGCGATGGCCTTGTGCTCGGCCCCGTGGTACATGAAGAAGCGTTGCATGTCCTTCATGCGACCAATAAACACCAGATACGCAATCAGGATGGCAGTCTCGAACAGGCCGGCCACCACGTAGAACAGAAAGCGAAAGCGCTCCTCGTCCACCAGCAAGCCCGCCAGCCGGGCCGGCAACCAGACAAACAGGGCCAGGCCAATCAGTAGCGAAACCGCCAGGGTGCCGTACATGGCCGCCCCGGAAATTTTTTCGTCTTCTTCGCCGGCCAGCTCACCGCTGCGCGTGAGCGATTTGTAGGAGATGCTCATGGCATCCCATAGCGCCACCACGCCCCGGATGAGGGGCAGCCGGGCCCAGGGGTATTTTTTGGTCAGGGCCTCTTCCTCGTGGCGCTCTACGTGAATCTGACCGTTGGGCAGCCGTACCGCCAGCGCCCAGGCGTCGGCGGCCTTCATCATGACCCCCTCGAGGGCGGCACTGCCCCCCAGGGCGGCCTGATTTAGAAAAAACCCCAGCTTACGAAAAAGTCCCATACCTGGCAATGCTACCTTCATTCGAACCATATTAGCGTATTCGAGCAGCAGCACCACAGAAAGATATGAGAAAGGCAGGTGCTTACCGCAAAATAGCCCGCACCGGCGCGGCCTCGGCCCCCTCGAGCTTTAGCGGCAGGCAGATGAGCTCGTACTTGCCCGCAGCCACCCCCTCCAGGGCCAGCCCTTCCACAATATAGATCCCGGCCTGGGCAAAAGCCTTATGGGCGGGCAGGTCTTTGGAGGTGAGGGGGTCTACGCTGGGGCAGTCGGTACCGTAGAGCCGAACACCCTGCGCGGCCATGTACCGAACGGCCTCGGGTAGCACGTGCATGAAGGTGTGGGGGAAGCTCTGCCAGATATTGGGCTGCCCGGTGAAGAACAGGGTGCGCTCGGCGAGTTGGATGGTTTTGAGAAAATCAGCCGTGAGCGCCGCTTGTCCACGCGCATCTACCACCCGGCAGGGGCCCATGAGCACCTCCAGCGGAACCGTTTCCAGTTTGCCGCCCTCGTCCACGTAATGCCAGGGTGCATCGAGGTGGGTGCCCAGGTGGGTGGTGGAGGTAAGTTTGCCCACGTTCACGCTGTCACCCTCGGCAATGCGCGCGACCAGTTGGTAGCTAAACGGGGTATCGCCCGGCCAGACCGGAACGCCGGGGTAGATGGGGCGGGTAATGTCGATCATGATCCGATAATACGCAACACCTGGCGCTCGAGGGCCTCCACCGCCTGCCGGAGGCGCCACTGCGACTTGTCGCGCACCCCGGCTACGTTCGAGACCGCCCGCAACTCGGCCCCGGCCAGCCCCAGCCACAAGCAGGTCTGGGCGAAGGCCGCGCCCTCCATGTTCTCGAGCTCGGCCTCCCATTTGCGTGCGAGCTGCCGGGCTTCGCTGGGGTTCTCCGAGACCAGGTCGCGGGTGAGGAACTGCTTGGCGGGCAGGCCCAACTGCTGTTTTAGCTCGGCGGTGAAGGCTTTGTCCAGGGGAAAGCGGTTGTGGTAGGGCTGGCCCCCCACCACCAGGGTGGGGAAGCCCATCCCCTTCATGCCGCCGTCCTTGATGCCCAGGTCGGCCTGGATCTCCCGCTCGGCCAGCGCACACTCGCCCAGCGCCAGCCCTGCATCGGGGTAGGCCCCGGCGATGCCAAACAGCAGCACCCGCCCAAACCTGCGCCGCTGGGTAAAGGCGGCCAGGGTAGCGGCGGTGTTGGCCTTGCCGATGCCGCACTCGAGCCAGACCCAGCCCTCCCCGCGCAGGCCAGCCCGTCCGTGGAAACTGAACGCCCGGCCCTTCAGGAAGGGGGCCTCGAGGCGCGTGGGGGAGAGCAGGAGCAAGGTTCTGGCTGGCATATCCAAGGTTTTACTAGCTTAGCACTCATCGAAAAGTTAGACTTAGTTCAAAAAATAGAGAAGGGATTGTCAAAAAAAAATGGTGGTATGTATCTGTTTGAGCGCTCAAAGGAGGTGAAATTGCTCTAAATTGCAAGAAGTTCGACCTCTAAAGTACCTCAAAGCCGATTTTAGATACAGTTTAATAACCTGTTTGAGGAGGTGTGCTGTGCGTGAGTTTATAATTCGGCTCATTGCCGAGGTGATCTGCTTCTTCAGCAATGGTTGTTAGGTTGTCGGAGGTCTTGAGTAAAAGTAGAAGGGAGGTTGAACCGTGGGAATCTTCGATTTCATTTACAACATAGCATATGCGCTCTATTGTCTCTACTCTCCCAACTGCTAGATCGTACTCAAACGGTCGTTAATCGTGCGCTGTAGCCACTTGACGTGTGGTTTAAGACGATAAAGGGGATCAAATGAAAGAATACATCATCGCGCTCCTCGATCACATCTTTTGTCTCTTGGGTTGGTGCTAGGGCAAGCTCTTTAGGTTTAGCTTCTGTTGAAGAGGTTGTTGGGAACTCTCCCAACAACCCTCCATTTACGTAAAAAGGTGAAAAAGTGTTAATCGTCGACTCGGTCAAAAAAACCTACCGCTCATTACGCAATGTTGTGCATGTGCTCGAGGAGATTTCCTTTCAGGTGCAAGCCGGTGAAGTGGTTGCCCTGCTGGGCCGTAACGGGAGCGGTAAGACCACCACCATACGCACGATATGCGGCCTGGTGATTCCGGATGCTGGCTCTGTACGTATCAACGGCTTTAGGTTTGGACAACAAGAGTACATGGCGCAACTGGGTGCTTTGATCGACACCAACCGCGGCCTTTTCCCGCGTCTGTCGGTTTTTGAAAACCTGGTGTATACCTCTACGGTGCGGGGCATGTCGCGTCGTGCAGCCACAGAGCGGGCCAAATACCTTTTGGATATGCTTGGGCTGTGGGAAAAGCGCAATGCGCCGGCTCAAACCCTCTCGAAGGGGATGCTTTCAAAAATGGCCTTCGCCAATGCCATTGTCCACGACCCACCTTTTGTTTTGCTCGATGAGCCTACGCTTGGTTTGGATATTGATGCAGCTGAGGTGCTGGAGGAGCAAATCCTAGCGATGGCCAAAGCCGGAAAGGGCATTCTGCTAACCACCCACCAAATGGAGGTTGCGGCGAGGCTTTGTACACGGGTGGCCATTCTTTCGGATGGAAAAATTGTTCTGGACAAACCCAAGCAAGACCTTTTGCAGATGTTTGACCTTCAAACCTATCGGGTTACTTTCAAAGAGCCGGTCAGTTTACCCAGTTTGCCCTTCATTCACTCGCTGGATGAGACAGGCCTGGTGCTCGATGTAACCCTTAATCACCCAGGGGAGCTATATGAGCTGATGGATAGGTTGCAACCCAGACCGCTGAGGTCCATAGAGAAGCGTGAGGTTGAGCTGGCAGAGATTTTCAGGGCCTATACCCTAAAAAAGGAGGCCAGGCGTGCGTAGGCTGTTCATCTTGTTTATTGCTGAGTTACAGCGAGCCTGGCTGGAGCAGGTGCGCTATCCACTTCAGTTTGTGCTGGGCCTTGTTCTAGTCGGACTTATCTTCTATTTGCTGCTAGGGGTGGCCCAGATATCGGGGGTTTCGGGTGCCAATCCTGCTCAGGTTTCCAGACTCCTGGTGGGGTATCTGTTGGGATTAATTGCGTTGGGTGTTGTAAGCAGCCTCTCCAACCAGATCTCTAAAGAAGCCAAGTCGGGCACCCTCGAGAACATGGTTTTGTCGGGGCATGGCTTGACTGCTTTCTTTGTGGTGCAGACCCTGGCCCGTTTTGGGCAAAACCTTTTTCAGTTTGCGATACTCTTCTTTGTCCTGGCACATCTGAGCCAAATTAACTACACCCTGAGCTGGCAGTTGCTCCCGGCCTTTGTTCTTTTCCTTATCGCTGCGCTGGGCCTGGGTCTGGCGCTGGGAGCAGTGGAGCTGCTTTTCAAAGAAACAAGCAGCGCCCTTCTGCTGTTAAAGTTGCTTATTTTTCCCGCTGTCATCGCCGAACTGCCGCAGCTCGAGTGGTTCCCCCTGGTACTGGGAGCGAGCATCTTCCGCGAGCTGCTGCAAGGTGGTGTGGTAGAAGGCTTAAGGTGGCTGCTTTTGGCGGTGGAAACGGTAGCGCTTTATAGCCTGGGAGTGTTTTTGTTCCAGAGCGCCGACCTGGAAGCCAGAAAGCGCGGTCTCCTGGGGCACGAGTAAGCTTTAGTCCACCACTCGAAACCCCAGCGCCTCGGCCCGCTCCACAAAAAACTGGATGTTCTCGCTTTTGGTCTCGCCCCCCAGGCTCTTGCGCTCGTAGGCCTGCTCGGCGGCCAGAATCATGGTCTCGGCCAGGCAGGCCGGTACTGCCCCTTCGCCAAAGTGCAGGTCGAGGTTGCCGGTCATGGCCCCCGGAGGCCGCACCACACCGCCCGGAATCACCCGCACCCCTGGTACCTCTTTTACCGATTCGTCCACGTCGGGGGGCACCCCTTCGTCGTAGATCCAGGCCCCAGGCTTTACATGCTGGGGGAAGATGACCGGCTGGGGGTCGGAGGTGGCGGTAAAGACCAGGTCGGCCTCGCGGATGGCGGCCATCTCCAGGGTGGTTACAATTTCGGGTACCGGCTGTCCCTTGCGCTCGAGGTTCTGCTTAAGGGTGCTGGCGCTCTTTTCCAGGCGCTCCAGGTTCCGCCCTACCAGAATCAACCTACCCACCAGCGGGGCAATCTGACGGGCGATGCCAAAGGCCACCACCCCATTGGCCCCCACCACCGCAGCCGTTGCATCTTTGAGCTTGCGCCCGGTCTGCTCGAAGTGGGCCAGGATACCCGGTATAGCCGCCTTGACGGTCCCGGCGGTATAGGCCCCGCCGTTGGTCACCTCGATCTCCGGCACGGCCTCCTGCACCATTTTGCCCTTATCGCCCACCACGCTCCAGAAGGCCCCCAACCCCACCACCGTGCAGCCCAGCTCTTTGGCCAGCCGTGCCCCCTGGATGGCCCGCTGCGTGGCCAGCTCGGGCTTGCCGGTAATCTGGTGGGGCAACAGGGGCGCTGAGATGAGGTGGCAGCGGATCTCCCGCCCATCGGCGGTTTTGACCCCGCGCAGCTCGCCCACCTTCATGGGCCTTATGGCCTCGGCCAGGTTTTCCACCAGGGCTTGGGAGACCAGGCCCCGCTTCACCAGTGCCCTGGCCCAGCGAAAACGGGGGCTCTGGAAGAGGTCGTCTATGGTCAGGGGGTGGATCATGAAGGCGCATACCACCTGTTTTTCCGAGGGCAGCGGCGGCGGCTCGCCCAGGCGGGGCTCGGTGCCCTCCAGCATCCGCCCGATGTTTTCCTTGTAGCGCCAGAGGGTAGCCAGTAGCAGTGTCCAGGCTGCCAGCTTGGCCCAGGCTGTGATGGGCTCGAGGGTGAGCAGAAGGGCCAGTGTGGCCGGTATTCCGATCACGGCCAGCGAAGCATAGCGGCCCCACAAAAGCGCCAGTACCGCGACCAGAAAGACTGCCAAGGTGAGCCAGTAGGCGAGGCCGCTCAGGTACAGCCCGAAGACGATGCCTACCAGCACCCCGGCCCCCCGCCCCCGCAAGAGGGCACCCTCGGAAAAAAGCCGGGGGGGATACAGGTGTCCCAGGTAGACCAGCAGCGCAAAAACAACGGCCCAGGACAGGCCCCACTGCCCCCCCAGCCAGACCGCCAGGAGACCCTTGAGGAAGTCCAGGCCCCAGGCCAGCAGGGCCGGGACGGTGCCCAGGCGTTTGAGGGTGTTCTCGAGGCCCAGGTTATAGGCCGAGGCCAGGCGCGGGTCCTGCCCGGTGAGGCGGCGAATGGCCCAGTAGCCCAGGGGCAAAGCGCCAATTACGTAAGACAGGATTGCCAACACAAAAACCATCGGATCAACCTTACCAGATTTGACCATGAGCGAGGAGGCTAGGTAAAGCGTTTGCGCTTCAGGGACGCGATGTTCTTTTTGCTGAAGTTCATTTCAGGGCTGAATTGACTTTTCCCACACCGCCCAGGTGCGATGGTGGCCTTCCAAAAAGCCCTCGGCCCAGGCCCGCAGGTAGAGCCCTGGGGGTGGGTGCAGCAGCTCGCCGGGCTGCCAGTAGTGGGCGGCCTGACTGCCGCGCTGCTGGGCTTCTATAAGCGTGAAACCCTCGAGCAGCACCAGGCCGCCCGGCACAAGCCGTTCGGCCAGCCGTTCCAGCAGGGGGCGGTGCAGAAAATACGACTTGACGATGCCGGCAACAGGGCCGGGGGGCAGGTCTGGGGAGGGGGCTTCCAGATCGGTTTCGAGCGCCCAAATGTCCAGGTGTTGCCCAGTGGCCTCGGCCCGGACGAACTCGAGCGCCACCCGGCTTTGCTCGAGCAGAATTACAGGATGCCCCCGCCGGGCCAGAAAAAAGGCGTTGCGGCCCATACCCCCGGCCAGATCCAGCACCAAGCCCACCGGAAGGAGGTGGGCGTAGGCCGCCACTACCGCGGCAGGCTGGCTTAGAGGTGGCTGGTTCAGGTAGTGGGCGTCCCAGTCTTTGGGCATGGCCGGGTTAGGGCAAGCGACGGAAAGCCCACAGGCTGCCCAGTACCAGGATGGCAAAGGTTACGCTCAGGAAAAAAGCCTGGGGCAGATGCAAGGCCAGCTCGGGGCGGTGCAGCCAGACCTCGCTGCCGTGGCCCCAGCCCTCCAGTGTCAGCTTGAGCCCGGCCCAGCCCACCACCGCGTAGGCCACGGTCTCCAGGCGCGGATACCGCTCGATGATGGTCACCATGATGCCGGCGGCCAGCCGGATCAGCAGAATCCCGATGGCCACCCCAGTAAAAATCACCCAGAACTCGCGGCTGAAGGCAATCACCACCAGCACCGAGTCCACCGCGAAGGCCAGGTCTACCACGTTGATCATGATCACGATGCGCCAGAAACTGGCGGCTGCGGCCTGCTGGATGCGGGCTTGCTCCGAGGCCAATGCCGTTTCTGTCTCGGGCTTGCGCCGGAAGATGTGGTTGGCCCCTAGATACACCAGGTAGAGTCCACCCAAAAGCTGTATCCACCAGATTTTGATGATGATGGTGGCGAACAGCAAAGCCAGCCCGCGCAGCACATAGGCTCCAATGATGCCGTAGAGCAGGGCCCTCGAGCGCAGGTGCTCCGGCAAAGGCCGCACCATCACGGCCAGTACCATAGCGTTGTCTACGGATAAAACGGCCTCGAGGGCCACGATGATCAGAATGGCTACAAGTGCCGAACCAAAATCCATAAGCTCTAGCCTATCACTTCCTCTCAAAAACCAAACAGGTAGCGCAGGGCGGGCGCCAGCCCTTGCCGCCAGGTCATCCAGTTGTGGCCGGAGGGGCGCTCTAAGTAGGCGTGGGGGTAGCCCTTATCGGCTAGCAGGGCGGCAAAGCGGCGGTTGGGAGCCAGCAGCCACTCGATCTGCCCGGTTTCGCAATAGAAGCGTAGGGGTAGGGTGGGGGCGGCCCGGTACTGCTCGGTGAGCCACTCGGGGTCGGTGAAGGAGTCGCCCCCCTGGGGCGAGGCGGTCAGGCAGGCCGACTGGGTGGCGACTTTCTGGAAGAGATCGGGGTGGCGCTGGGCCATCCAGCTCGAGACCAGCCCGCCCAGGCTGGCCCCCATCAGCCCTTTTTCCGGGGTGGGGCCGTAGTGGGCCTCCACGGTGGGGATGATTTCCTCGAGCAGGTGCCGTTCGTAGGCCTCGCTGAACCAGTACTCCTGGCGGCGGTCTTCCGGCTCGATGAACACAATCCGCACGGGCCTTATCTCGCCCTGCTCCAAAAGCCCCTGGGCCACCTCGGCCAGCCGGGCGGTGCGGTAGTAGGCCACCCCATCGTGCACGTAAAGGGTGGCCTGGGCCGGTTGGGAGGGGTTGTAGACGTAGTAGCGGCGGGTGCTGCCAAAGGCTCGCGATTCCAGCCGGTGGCGGTGTACTTCGACGGTACGGGAGGGTTGTGGGGGGGCCATGTAGTGAAAACCGGGCAGCTCGATGGCCCGGGGGTAGCTCCACCAGGGGTTCTGGGCTTTGTGGGGGTTGTCGGGGTCGGGGAAGGGCTGTTTGTTCTCGTCCAGGAAGGCGTACTCCACGTAGGCCCCGGAGGGGAACTCGAGCGTAAGGGGCTTTTCGATGGGAATGGGTCGGCGGTTCCAGTCGGTGAAGTCGCCTACTAGATACTTGGCCCCAGCAGGGGGGTGAAAAGTCACGTAGCGATTGTGCACCTCGACCATAGCGTCCCCATCATATGGGTATCGTCGCTGATCGGGGCATTCAGGTTCTGGTCGCACCTAGCCTGCGTTACGCAAGCCTGCTGCAATCCCCAATAGTGAAAGCATCAAGGCCCGCTCCAAACCCGTGCGTTCTGGAGCCTCGGGGGGGGTGCGGCGGTAGCGTTCCAGCAGTTCAACCTGCACCAGCGAGATAGGGTCCACATAGGGGTTGCGTAGCTCGGTCTGGCGGGCCAGCACCGGGTGTTTGAAGAGCAGGGTGTTTTGAAAGGTTTCCTCCAGGATGGCCTTGGTTTCTGCAAAAGCCCGGGCGATGCCGGGGAAGAAGCCTTCGGCCAGCTCGGGCCTAACCAGCCGCAGGTATTCGCGGGCAATGCCCAGGTCGGCTTTGGCCAGGGCGATGGCGGCGCTATCCAGGGTGGTGGCAAAAAAAGGCCACTGTTCAAACATCTCCCGGCGCAGCTCCAGCGGAATTTCCCGAAGCCCCTCCAAGAGCCCATACCAGCCGGGAATCAAGAGCCGCACCTGCGTCCAGGACATGACCCAGGGGATGGCCCGCAGGTCTTTGATCTCCCGCACCTTTCCAGAGCGGTAGACCGGGCGGCTGGCGATGTTGAGCGCCCCAATCTCGCGGATGGGGGTGAGCTGTTCGTAGAACTCGAAAAAACCGGGGCGGCCTAAGAGCTCCCGATAGGCCTGGGTAGAACGCTCTGCGGCCCGCCCCATGGCCTCGCGCCACTCGGGCTTGAGGGGCGCGGCCTGACCGTAGAGGTCGCGGGCCGAGGCCAGCGCCATGTGGTAAAGCATCTGCTCGAGGTTGCGTATGGCCAGGTCGGGGTGGGCGTAACGGTCGGCCAGGGCCTCGCCCTGTTCGGTTAGGCGCATGCGGCTGCCCACCGTACCGGGCGGCAGGCTGGCAATAGCCCGCCCCGCCGTGCCCCCGCCGCGGGCGGTAGAAGTTCCCCGCCCGTGAAAGTAGTAGACCTGCACGCCCCGGCTTTGGGCGATGGCTGTGATGGCCTCCTGGGCCTGGTAGAGCGCCCAGTTGGCCGCCAGAAAGCCCGCGTCCTTGTTGGAGTCGGAGTAGCCAATCATCACCTCGAGGCCCTCCCGCCCCTGCACATGGGCCTTGAATACGGGGTTATCCAGCAGCCGGGCCACCACCTCGGGGGCATGGTGCAGGTCGTCCAGGGTCTCAAAAAGCGGCACCACATCAAAAGGCAGCGCCCGCCCGGGGCGGTACAAACCCACCTCCCGCGCCAGCAGCATCACTTCCAGCAGGTCGCTGGCGTGGTGGGTCATCGAGACCACGTGTGCGCCACGGGCCTTCCAGTGTCGCAGGGCCTCGAGGGCGGTCTGCAAAGCTTTGGTCTGCGGACGATACCCTACAGGGGCCAGCGGTCTGGCTGTGGCCAGCTCCTGGGTGAGCAGGGCTTCCTTTTGCTCCGGCTTTAGCGTGGCGTACTGCTCCTGCACACCGGCAATTTTTAGCAGCTCGGCCACTGCTTCGCTGAGGGCGCGCGATTCCTCGCGCAGATCCAGACCAACCAGATCCAGGCCAAAGGCCTCGGCGTTGAGTCGGATGGGTCTCACGCTGGCTCGAGCCACCTCCCCTAGGCCTAGCTGTTCCAGGCTGCGCTCGGCTTTACCCAGGTCGCTGGCGAACTCGGCGGTGCTGGTGTAGCCGGGGCCGGGCTGCTCGCCCAGCAAAGCCCGCAGCTTGTGGCGCAGACCCATGCCAAACTGGCGGTAGGGTTCGCCCTGGAAACGCTCGGGCAGCGAAAGATGCCTGGCATGGTCTTCCAGGGCCAGCCGCAACTCGCGGGTGATGGTGATGCGCTCGTCGCTGAGGGACAGGTCGCGAATCAGGCCGTCTACATCCTCTACAAACTTGCGAATGGCGGTTGTGCGGGCGTAGTTTTGCGCCCAACTGGTAACCTCGGGCAGTACGTTGGGGTTGCCGTCTCGGTCACCGCCAATCCAGCTGCGAAACACCAGGGGGGGTGAAAGGTTGGGGCGCTGTCCATAGTGGGCTTCTATGGCCCGCTCGAGCCCATCTACCAGCCGGGGAATGGCCTGCCACAGGGTGTAGGTGATGTAGAACAGACCACCTTTGACCTCGTCTTCTACGCTGGGGCGGGATTTGCGAAGTTCTGAGGTGCCCCACAGCAGCGCCACCCGCGCATCCAGGGCAGGGCTGGCCTGTTCCTGCGTCGCTTTTTGGTTTGGCTCGGTCGGCTCCGTGGCATCCAGCAGCCGGGCAATTTCGCTGATGTGGTAGCGCTGGGTGCGGCGGCGAGTCTCGGTGGGATGGGCGGTAAAGGTCAGGTGCAGCCGCAAGCGTGAAAGCACCTCCACGGCCTGCTCGTAGCCAAGGCCCTGGTTTTTGAGCTGCCCCACCAGGGCCAGAAACGACTCGCCCCGGGGTGCTGCTGGGGTGCTATTTTTCTCGCGCTCCCGGTTGACCCGCACGCGATGGCGTTCTTCGGCCAGGTTGACCAGGTGAAAGTAGGTCGAGAAGGCCCGGATCATGTTTTCGGCCTCGAGCAGCGAGAGACCCCGCACGATGGACAGAAGCTGCTGCCGGATGTCTTCGGTATAGCCCTGCCGCAGGGTTTTGGTCAGCTCGCGCACCTGTTCTTCCAGTTCAAAAATACGTTCGCCGGAAAGCGTGCGGATGGCCTTGCCTAAAGCCCGCCCCAGCACATCCACTTCGCGCTTGAGCTGTTCAAAGAGCCGATCTTCGTTCATCCAGCGATAGTGTAACGGGTTTGTAAGCCATTCCCAAACCCTGCGGCTGCCGCGTTTTGGGGGGATTGTGCCCTCTGGAAGGCCAGCTTATTGAAATACCGTTTGACGTGGATTTCTTTTGCCTTTAGCTTGGGGGCATGCCCGAACGGCAGTACTTGTACAAAGGCCGCATCCTGAACCTGGCCCTGGAAGGCCCCTACGAGATCGTAGAACACGCCGACGCAGTGGCGGTACTGGTCGAGCGGGGCGGAAAACTGCTTTTTGTGCGGCAGTACCGCCCGGCCATCGGCAGCGAGACCCTTGAGATTCCGGCGGGCCTCATTGACCCCGGCGAGACCCCCGAACAGGCGGCCCTGCGCGAGCTGGCCGAGGAAGCCCAGCTAACCGGCCAGCTACACTACCTGACCGGCTTTTACCTTTCGCCGGGGTTTTGCGACGAGAAGCTGCACGTTTTTCGGGCTACCCATACCCGCCCGGCCTACGCAAAGCCCGACGACGACGAAGCCATCACGGTAGAATGGCACTACCCGCGCCAGGTTTTGCGGGATGCCCGCGACGGCAGGGTTCAGATATCGGCCTCGGCCCTGGCCGGAATCCTCTTCTACCTGAGCGAGAAGGCGCTCGAGGACGACATTCCCTATTACGAGTAGCGCACCTACCGCTGTCCGCCCGGCACCAATACCTGCCATGTTGCTTATCAACGACCCCTCCGATGCGCCGGCTGGCCCCAAGGTGGTGGCGATTGGCAGCTTTGATGGCCTGCACCTGGGGCACCAGCACCTGATTCACCAGGCCCAGCAGGCGGCCAAGAGCCTGCACGTGCCGCTGCTGGTGTACACCTTCGACCCCCCCAGCAAGGTCTTCATGAGAGGGGAGGGCTTCCTGACCGACTTGTCGGAGAAGCTCGAGCTCCTGAGGGGCTTGGGGGTCGAGATCGCCCTGATTGTGCCCTTCACCGAGGCTTTCTCCAGGCGCAGCAAGGACGACTTCCTGGATGACCTGCGTACCCTGGAAGCCCAGCGCATCTATGTGGGGGCCGATTTCCGCTTTGGGCAGGGGCGGGCCGGGGGCCTGGAGGATTTGAATGCCGTAGCGCCGACCCAGATTCTGCCGCTGCTCGAGCTGGGCGGGGGGCCGGTCAAGTCGAGCCGCATCCGCGACCTGCTGCGTGCAGGGCGGGTAGACGAGGCCAAGCTCCTGCTGGGCCGGGCCTACACGGCCCGGGGTATCGTGCGGGAAGGCGACAGGCTGGGACGAAAACTAGGTTTTCCCACCGCCAATATCGAAGTGGCCCACCTCAAAATTCTGCCGATGGGGGTGTTTGCTGTGCGGGTGCAGACCCCACAGGGCAAGTTTGGCGGGATGGCCAACGTCGGCTATCGCCCCACGGTTTCGGGCCAGAGCCTGCGCTTTGAGGTACACCTGTTTGGCTTTGTGGGCGATTTGTATGGGCAAGAACTCACCGTCGAGTTTCTGACCCGGCTGCGTGGCGAAATGAAGTTCGAGAGCCTCGAGGCCCTCAAAGCCCAGCTCGCCCAGGATGCCGAGGCTGCCCGCCGGGTCTTGGGGATTTAAGTTGCGCCAGGGTAGATTGGCAAAACCAGTGGAGTAGGTCTATGCGTGCCTGGCGCAATTCCCCCAGCGATCTTTCGGAACAGCAACTTGTATTTCAACTATGGAGACACCTAGCGGGGTATATCCTCGTCGGTCATGAAGCGGGGCCTGACCCAGCGCACCTCCTCGAAGGTGCCGTCGTAGCGCAGGATGGCGGCGATGCGGGCCCTGGAGTACACCTGGTGCGGCTTCTTGGGGATGAAGGCGGTCACGATGTCTACCCAGCGCGGCTCGCGGTACTCCAGCACCACGTGCAGCGGTAGCTTGAGCTGGGGCGGAAAAACCATGTAGCCCAGCACCAGCATGCGCTGGTCTTCGGGGTAGACGGCCATCTCGCGGCCCCACTCCACCGCCTGCAACACGTCGTGCTCGATGAAGCCTTCTTGCAGCATGTGCTTGGCCACGTGGGGGCCAATGCGGTAGCGGCCTTCGCGGATGTAGGGGAGGAGTTCCTCGAGCCTGCGAATGCGTGGTCGTTTGAGCATCCATCCTCCCTTTAGCAATCAACCCCACGCTCGAGAGAGGTAGGGTTGGGTATTCGGCCTGCAAGAACCCCGCTTGGTGGAGTCCTGTGACTTTGATTATAGGGAATATTTGGCGAGTTCGTGTGGGCTCTTGACCGCAATTGCCGCACCGTAAACCTTGGCCGCTCCGGCCTCGAGCAGGGCTTTGCGCGCGCGCTCGAAGGTGGTTCCGGTGGTCACCACATCGTCTACCAGCAGCCAGATTCCTTTCACCCGGCTGACAGGCTGAAAGGTGGCCTGGGAGAGTTGCAAGCGCCGCAGGAGGGTTTTTTGGGTTTGCGATTTGTCCAGTGCTGTGCGCGAGAGCACGCTTTTGTAAGGGATGCGAAGCTCTTTAGCTGCTGCTTGGGCCAGCAGTTCGGCCTGGTTATAGCCTCGCTGAATCTGGCGATGGGGCAGGGTGGGTACGGCAGTCACGCCGTCCAGTCCCCATTCAGCCTGTCGCACCCCAAGGGCCATCCTCTGGCCCAGCAATAGGGCCAGGTTGCGCCGACCCTGGTATTTGAGGGCACGGGCAAGATTGCCAAAGCGCTGGTAGCTGCCCAGATACACAAATCCCGGCCCGTGCCTTGGAACCAGCGCACGCTGGCATTCGCTGCACAGGGTTGGCTCTTGCAGTGGCTTGGCGCAACCCGGGCAGGTCGCGCCGGTTAGTTGTTCCCACCAGCCCAGCAATGGGTTCACGCCTCACTCCATCCCCAGGGCGGCCCGCAGGGCCTCGTCGAAGGGGGGATAGAGCACCCCTTTCTCGGTTACGATGCCGGTAATCAGGTGGTGCGGGGTTACATCGAAGCCAGGGTGGGCCGCCGGAAATCCCTCGGGCGCGATGGGCTGTCCCCGAATGACCGTGACCTCCTGGGCCGAACGCTTCTCGATGGGAATCTGGTCGCCGCGCTGTAGCCTGGGGTCTACCGAGGAGAGCGGCAGGGCCGGATAGAAGGGGATGCCGTGGTACTGCGCCAGAATGGCCAGGCCATAGGTGCCGATTTTGTTGGCAAAGTCGCCGTTCATGGCCATGCGGTCGGTGCCGAGGATTACTGCATCCACCTGACCCTGGCCCATCATGTAGGCCGCCATGTTGTCGCTAATCAGGGTGGCGGGTACCCCGGCTTTTTGCAGTTCGTAGGCGGTTAGGCGGGCCCCTTGCAGGTAGGGACGGGTCTCGTCTACCCAGACGTGCGTTACCCGGCCCTGCCGGTAGGCCTCGACGATGGCCCCCAAAGCCGTTCCGAATCCGCCCGTGGCCAGGGGGCCGGTGTTGCAATGGGTGAGCACCTGGCCCTTGAGCACCCGTGCGCCGTGCTGGCTGATGGCTCGCTCGGTTTCTTCTACCTCACTCCAGATGGCCTGGGCTTCCTGTAGCGAGGCCTCGAGGTGGCCCCAGTGGGGTTTCATGCGATCCAGGGCGTAAAACAGGTTGACCGCGGTGGGCCGGCTCTGGCGCAGCAGGGCATCGGCTTGGGCCAGGTCTTCGCCCGACAGGTGGGCCAACACCATGCCAAAAGCTGCCGTCACCCCGATGGCCGGGGCCCCCCGCACCACCATCTCGCGGATGCCGACGGCGGCCTCGAGGGCGCTTTTGCAGGGCACCCAGACTTCCTCAAAGGGGAGCTTGCGCTGATCCAGGAGCCAAAAGGTGTTGTTTTCAAAACGAAAGGGCACTACGCGCATGGGGTCAGTCTACTTCAGGCTGTTGAGCAGGCTGGTGTAGAGCAAGAAGAACTGGTTTTCGTCCAGCCGGGCCTGGGGGTTGTTCCAGGTGGCCGAGACGCAGTACTGCTTGCCATCCCTGGCCGTGAGCCAGGTGGTCAGGTTCAGCACCCCTGGCTCGGAGCCCCCTTTGTAGGCCACCCGCTGCCAGTCGGCGGGGTTGGCGAGGCCGGGGTTGAGCGACATCAGGGGCAGGGCCTGCACCCGGCTCATCAGCGCGCACAGCTCGCGGGTGCTGAAGAACCACTCCACATCGATAGCGACAGGCCCCCCGGCGAACACGCCGGCGTCGGGCAGGGGGAGGCGGGCCAGTTGGGGCAGCAAGGCCGCCCGCCCGGCGGGGTTGGCCCGGTAGCGCTCGAGCCATTGCCGGTTTTGCGGGTTCTTGAGCACAAAGGCCTCGCGGGTGGTGAGGAAGGGCCGGTTGCGGGGGGCGATTTTTTCCACCTCGGCCCGCCCGACGATATTAATCAGGGCATCGCTAGCGGTATTATCGGAGATGGAGATCATTTGGGTAGCGTACTGCTCGAGGCTCAAGGGGGTTCCGTCGGGCAGGTTCTGCAGGGTGCCGCTGGGCAGGCTTTTCCACTCCGGGCGCAGCGGCACGGTATCGCTCCACTTGCGCCGCCCGGCCTCGATCTGCTGGCGCAGGGCTTCCAGCACGGCCAGTTTGAAGCTCGAGCCCACCGCCAGCACCCGGTCGGCCTCGAGGTTCAGGCGCTCCTGGGAGCCTTGCAGCACCAGCATGCTCGCCTGCCCCGGTAGCTTGCGATACTCGGCCAGGAGCTGTTCCGGGGTTAGGGCCACTTTAGGTTGGGCCGGTCGGAAGAATAGCCCCTGGATGCGTCCTCCAGCATCCAGCGAGATCTGCGCTGGCACCACCCCGCGCTCGAAGTTCACCCGAAAGTTGGGGCCGTCCGGCGCTACGCCCTCGTAGCGCCCCAGGCCGTCCAGCAGTTGCTGGAGAATGGCCTCCACCTGGGCCAGCGGCACCTGCTGCAAGAACGCCGGGGCGAACCATTCGGACTTAGCCGGGCGCTCGGTGAAGAGGCGCTCGAGAGCCGCCTTGGGGGTTAGGGTGGCCTGGGCTATAGCCAGCCCGAGCAAAAGGGTTCCTGCCGTCATCCAGAATCTCATCGGTACCTCCTTACGATTCCGCCTGTTCTATCTGCGCTGCCAGGGCCTCGCCCCCGGCGGCGCTCAGTATGACCAGTAAAGGGATGATTCTTTCGGGGGGTACTGTGTAAGAGCCTCGCTTGCCCACCTTGAGCCAGCCGGCGCTTTGCAACTCCTTGAGATGGTGGTAGAGCCGACCGGTGGTGCCGATGTCCTCGAGGTGCTGTAGCTCCTGGGAGGTGCTCTTGCTATTCAGCACGGCCCGGAGAAGTTCCAGGCGCATAGGGTGGGCCAGGGCAGCGAGGTTTTCAGCCACCTCTGCCCAAGAGGTTCTAAGGAGAGGGCCCACCGGTAAGCCCCACTGCCAACCCCAGGTGCCCGAAGCCACCTCGGCCTGCCCGGCAAACACCACCTCGCCGCCCGGTCTAGCGGTCTCACGCAGGTAATCCAGTGCCCAGAAGGGGCCTTCGGGCGACTTCGACGATGCCACCGAGGCTCGTTCCAGTGCTTCTAGGCGGGCCTCGAGCCGACTGAGCCGGGTCTCAATATCCACGTAAATACGTTATTACGTTATTACGAAAAATAAATGAGAAATAGAACCACACTTTGATGCCCGAGTCGAATTTCAAGTCAAGCAGCACCACACAAACAGCCCCGGCTTGTCAGTCACAACGCCTCCTGAGCGCTCTTCAGTTGTGAAGACTGTGACAAGGAATACTAAAACCCATTCAGAGCGCAACTGACCGGGCGCTTCACATCCCAGAGCGGTTGAGGAAGAACTCCCAGTGACTCAGTTTTACACCTTGACCGGCTCTTCCACCACCGTGCCGGCCCACTTCACGAAGGCCACCTCGCGGGGGCTGGAGAGCTCGGGGTGGGCTGCGACCACCCGCACGCCGTACTCGTAACTACCGGGTCGTGCGGGTAGGTAGGTGCCGGTGTAGAGCAGGGCTTCCCGTTCCTGTCCGGCGTGTTTAAGCGCGACCACTTCCAAATCGCCACTGCTGCGGCGCACCACCAGCTCGACCCGCAGGGTTTCGGTGGGGATGCCGTAGGCCTGCACAAAAGCCCGCAACTGCAAGGGCTGGTTGGCTGCGCTGTGCGGGGCCTCGACCCATATCTTTACGTTGCTCCAGGCACTTTGTACCAGACTTTTCCAGCGCGCAACTTCTTTTAGGGTCGCCCTATTCTGCTCCATCAGGTGGGCCGAGCGTTGGGCCAGGGGGGTGTAGAACTTGCGGTGGTACTCGTCCACCATGCGCTGGGCCGAGAAGGTGGGGCCGCAGGTGCGGATGCTGTCGCGCACCATGGCCAGCCAACCGCTGGGGGTGCCCACTGCGCCCCGCGCATAAAACAGCGGGATGATCTCGTACTGCAGGGTGTCGTAGAAGCTCTGGGCGTCGGCGTGATCCTGGGCTTCCTCGGTGGCGTAGGTGCGCTCGTCGCCGATGGCCCAGCCGTTGGTGGTGTTGAAGGCCTCGGCCCACCAGCCGTCCAGAATCGAGAAGTTCAAGGCGCCGTTGAGCGCTGCTTTCATGCCCGAGGTGCCGGAGGCCTCCATGGGCCGTCGGGGGGTGTTGAGCCAGACATCCACCCCCTGTACCAGGGTGCGGGCCAGACTCATGTCGTAGTCCTCGAGCAAAATCATCTTGTCCTCGAGGCCCAGCGCCTTGATTCTTTCGGCCAGCTTCCTGATGAACTCTTTGCCAGGCTCGTCTTTGGGGTGGGCCTTGCCAGCAAACACAAACTGTACCGGCAAAGGGCCATTCAGAATCGAGACCAGCCGGTCGGGGTCGGTGAACATCAGGATGGCCCGCTTGTAGGTGGCAAAGCGACGGGCAAAGCCGATGGTCAGCACGGTGGGGTCGAGCACCTTTTCGGCTGCCCGCAGGCTTGCCGGTAGGTCGCCGTTGCGGCGGCGCTGCTCAAACAAGCGCACCCGCACCTCTTCGATGAGCTGGGCCCGCAGCTTGTTGCGAACACGCCAGAGCTCGTCCTCCTCGAGCCGGTCTACCGTCCACTGGCTGGGGTCGTGTAGTTGCTCGGCCCAGGTTTTGGGGAAGGCTCGTTCGTAGAGGGCGTGTATCTCGGGGTGTAGGAAGGTAAAGGTGTGGATGCCGTTGGTGATGTGCCCGATGGGCACTTCTTCCGGCTCCAGGCCTTTCCACAGGTGCTGGAACATCTCGCGCGAGACCTGGCCGTGCAGTGCCGAGACCCCGCCTGCGGCCCTCGAGGTGGTCAGGGCCAGGTGGGACATGCTAAAGACCGGGCCATAGCTTTTTTCCTCGCGGCCCAGGGCGATAAACTCCTCTTTGCTAATCCCCAGCTTGTTCCACCAGCCGTCCAGGTAGCGCTCGACCAAATCCAAAGGAAAGGTGTCGTGTCCAGCCGGTACGGGGGTATGGGTGGTGAAAAGGGCTCCCGCCGAGGTGGCCTCCAGGGCCTCGCCAAACGAGCTTCCAGTCGCAACCATCTCACGTATGCGCTCGAGGCCCAGAAAAGCCGCGTGGCCTTCGTTCATGTGCCAGACTTCGGGCTCCAATCCCAAAGCCCGCAGCAGCCGCACCCCGCCAATGCCCAAAATCATTTCCTGCTCTATGCGGATTTCCTGCCCCGGCGCATACAGCCGAGCAGTTAGGGCGCGGTCTTCGGGCCGGTTTTCGGGCAGGTTGGTGCTCATCAAGTAGACCGGAATGGTGCCCACCTGAACCTTGTAGGCCATCACATAGACCATCCGCCCGGGAAACTCCACCGCCACCCGCAGGGGTTTGCCGTCTTTGTTGACCACCACCAGCGGCAGCTCTTCGGGCAGGAGGTCTTCGTAGACCTCGCGCTGCTGGCCCTCGGGGGTTAGCTGCTGACGGAAATAACCCTCGTGGTAGAACATGCCCACGCCGGTGAGGTTGAGCCCCAGATCCGAGGCTGCCTTGATGTGATCACCCGCCAGGATGCCCAGACCGCCCGAGTAGATGGGCAGCGACTCGTGAAAGCCATACTCCATCGAAAAATAGGCGATGCGGGGCGTCTTTTTGGGGCGGGTTTGCAGGTAGCGATGAAAATTAGCTACCGTGGCCTCGACCGCGCCCACATAGCCAGCATTTTCGGCCAGGGCAGCCAGGCGCTCGGGGTCGGCTTCCAATAGCGCCCGCACCGGATTGGCCCGGAAGCGCTTCCACTGTGAAGGATTAATCTGTTCGAACAGGTGCTGGGCTTCGGGGTTCCAGCTCCACCAGAGGTTGTAGGCCAGTTCGTGAAGGCCCTTTAAGGGCTCGGGTAGACGGGGCATGCTGACGATTCGACCGATGGCATTCATAATCAAGCCAAGATTGTACCACCATATATTCTGCTAAAGGTCGGACATCGAACAAAACCGGTATTGTAGTGTCTTCTTTGACGAACCGAAGGTTCTGGCAGGACAGTTTAGAACCCGCCTTGACCCATTCGTTACAAAAAGCGTTACATGCTATTTTGTACCCAAAAATGCTATCGCAACCGTACCCCCTTGCCCAAAAAACACCACACCAGCACCCACCAGAACGGCATGGAAGCAATTTCCAAAAATAACCCATTATGTTTTGCGCAAAATGCTATAATGCCTATGTCGGCCATTTCGACAGCGGTTCTTGAAAGCCTAGATGTGCGATGTAAATCGCAAACCCACCGCACAAAAAATCTAAAAGTGTGGGTTTGTAAGCATCCATCGCAAAAAACGCCACTTTTTACCCACTTATCCACAGGCTGCCTGTGGATAACTCGGTTTTCTCATAAATACCCCCTAATAAGAGCCCTTTACAGGACGGCGATTAACGGGGTATGCTGTCGCAAACAAAAAGCCCCGTAAGGGGATTGCAACATAATATAGTGGGCCTCGAATCCCTCCGTCACATGAATAATAGTCGCAAACAAAAAGCCCCGTAAGGGGATTGCAACACTTCAGGTACTTTATTAGGCTTGCAATCATTACAGGTCGCAAACAAAAAGCCCCGTAAGGGGATTGCAACGAGGCCCCTGATACGTCCCCAGGGGTGGGATTTACAAAGTCGCAAACAAAAAGCCCCGTAAGGGGATTGCAACCTGAAGTCGAATGTACGTCATGTTATTCCTCCTCTATTTGTCGCAAACAAAAAGCCCCGTAAGGGGATTGCAACAGCACCACGATGTCATCCCCGTCGAAGTCCCCGCCGAGTCGCAAACAAAAAGCCCCGTAAGGGGATTGCAACCAACCAATTGATTCCAAAATATGGTTGATTTCCTCCGGTGTCGCAAACAAAAAGCCCCGTAAGGGGATTGCAACAAGGGCGGTAGAGAAAAAGCCCTGGGCCGCCCTCTATATCCGTCGCAAACAAAAAGCCCCGTAAGGGGATTGCAACTACAGGTACCGATGGGCTTTGGTATGCCCTTCGAGGGTGTCGCAAACAAAAAGCCCCGTAAGGGGATTGCAACCATACCAACAGGTAGGGTAACGCTGTGCGATAATCGTGTCGCAAACAAAAAGCCCCGTAAGGGGATTGCAAGCACGCTGCTGGTTTTGGGGTTTGTGAAGGTATCATCGAAGCCGATGAACGCGGTTTTGCGCCAGGCGGTGATAAAAGCCCACGGGCAGCTCGAGCGTCGCACTGCGGCTTATCTGGGCGAACGCCGTGTGCGGGTGAGCTGTGGTAAGGGCTGCTTTGCTTGCTGCTCGGCCTGGGTGGTGGTGGGGCTGGCCGAGGCCGAATATCTGCGCGAAGCGCTCGAGGCTTCTCAGCCAGAGGTGCTTGCCCGTGTCGAAGCTGAAGGCCCCAAAAGGCTCAGGCGCCTGGCTCAGCAAAAAAACCGGCCCGATTTTCCCACCCTGTATTTTCTGGAAGATAACCCCTGCCCGCTGCTTACACCAGAGGGTGCTTGCTCGGCGCATGCCTACCGCCCCCTGGCCTGCCGCGGGGTGCTGACCAACCTTTCGCCCCGCTACTGTGCCCCTGGGGTGGTGCCTGCGCTGCGGGGACGAGAGAAAGACACCTACCTGGGCCAGCTCGAGCCCTGGCATGGCCCCGAACACTACCTGAAGCTGCCCTGGCAGCTTTCCGAGCGCACAGCGCAAAAACTGTGGGCAACAGAACAGCAGGTGCGCGGCTTTACCGTGATTGGAGAACTGGTGGGCCTGATGTACTTGCTGGGGCAGCCGGACTTTCGGGCCGCCTTGCAAAACGGGCTGGCTGCAACCCTGAAGGTGTTGCGTGGGCGGCGGTTGCTGGGGGGGCAGTTTGGGTTTTGGGCGGGTTGATTGAGCGGCCCAATAATTGCGAAGAGCGCTTTATTCGACCAGGTTGGCATCAATCATGCGTAGATAGGAAAAAAACAGGGTAATCTGGTCGCCAAAATCGTGCACAAAGGCCTGGATGGCCTCGGGCGTGACCCCCACAAGCCGCAGGTCGCTTTCTAGAACGGGGTCGTTGTCGGCATCCAGGTACGACTTGGTAAAGCGGTAGCGGCGGTTCCAGTTGAGCAGGTGGCGCGCTTCTACCCGGTCGAAACCCGAGAACCCCGCCCGCAACTGCAAGCTGCTGACGTATGGCTCGCCGTAGGTAATCAGATGGCCCCGCAGACCGTTGGGCAGCTCCAGATGGAACAGGTCTTCCTTGACCTGCTCAGCGTTGAGGCCGAACTGATCCAGGAGAATGCGCACCTCTTCGGTGGTGACTTCGCGCAGAATGGTGTCCATGGCCTTTAGGTTAAGCCCAAAATCGAATTTCCGAAGTGAAAATCAGAAAAGACCCCTGCCTTTCGGCTAGCGGGGTCGTGGCCTGTGGTGCTTCTTTGAAGCTGGCGGAGGAGGAGGGATTCGAACCCTCGATAGGGGGAAACCCCTATACCGGTTTTCGAGACCGGCCCGTTCAACCACTCCGGCACCCCTCCGCAGGCGGGCCTGGCAGTGCCGAATAGAGACTTTAGCACAACTTGGCCGGGAAGTCACGGGTTCCCCAGGGTTGGCCGCGCCTGGCCCTTATGGCCCTGGGTGGGTTTGGATCGATTCGGCTGGGTCGGACTAGGGGCCGCCCTGTTCTGCGGCGCGTTTTTGTGAGAAGAAATCCCTTAGCAGGCGGGCCGATTCCCGCTCGAGCCAGCCCCCTTCCCAGGCAAAAGGCGGTTTCATGCGGTGAACCGTTACGGCCCCTGCCTTGAGGTTCTCCACCGCATACACCACCCGCCGCACCTGGGCCTCCAGCAGCGCACCAAAACACATGGGGCAGGGCTCCAGCGTAACGTAGATGGTGGCCCCTGGCAGCACCTTGGCCTGCTTTTTGTGCAGGGCTTTTTGCAGGGCCAGCAGCTCGGCGTGGGCGGTGGCGTCGCGGCGGTGCTCCACCTGGTTGTGCGCCACCGCCAGCACCTCCTCCTCCCAGACCAGCACCGCCCCAATGGGCACCTCGTGGCTGTGCCTAGCCAGCCGGGCTTGCTCGAGCGCCATACGCATGTGCTCGAGGTCTTCGGGCTGGGGCCAGAGGTTCCACACCTCTTGCACGATGTTGCCCACTGCGCGCACCGGCCAGGCTTGCTTGAGTTCGAGCGGGACGCCGTGCTCGGTGAAAAAATCCATCAGCCGTATCAGGCCTTTGCCTGGGTCGATCAGGTCGCCGGGCATTGGGAGCCTCGAGCCGCGCCAGGCCGGAAAAGTGTTTAGAACTGGGGGAATCAGGAACAGCGTGCCGTCGCGGCGGCGTACCTGCCAGCCTTCCGGTAAGGTAAAGGCCTCACCCTGCAAGGCTCGCTCGAGCTGCATTACCCAGCCCATCTCGGGGCGCAGGTTGATCTGCTCGAGCATCTGCCGCAAGGCCCGGCGGCGCAGACCCGCGGGGGCCTGTAGCAGCGGTGCGATGCGGAAGGCCGGGCAGGGCCAGCGCTGGTCGCGCAGCAGCAGTTGTTCGGCCAGCGGGTCGAGGGCCTCGTCGTCGAGCTGAGAGATGGCGGCAAAGCGGGCCAGGGAAGTATTGGTCTGAGGAAAACGCTGCTTTAGCCTGGGAAAAACCTCGTGCCGAAGATAATTCCGATCCAGCGAGGTGTCGGCGTTGGAAATGTCCTCGAGCCAGTCCTGCTTTTTGCACTTCAGGTAGGCCCGCAGGGTGCTGCGGCTGAGCTCGAGCAACGGTCGCACCACCTTGCCCCGCCTAGGGCGCATGCCCAGGCCGCGACCGGTGCCCTGCAAGAGCTGGAGCAATACTGTTTCGGCCTGGTCGTCCTCGGTGTGGGCGGTCAGAATGGCCTGAGCCTGGTGCTTTTTGGCTACTTTGGCCAGAAAACCATAGCGCAGCTCCCGCGCGGTGGCCTCGAGGTTCCCCCCACGTTCTTCGGCGAGTCTGGCCACCTCGAGCCTTTCTGACTCAAAGGGGTAGCCCAGGCGCTCGGCCAGGGCCCTGACCCACAGGGCGTCCTGGGCCGAATCGGGCCTGAGCGCGTGGTCGAGATGGGCCACCACCACCTTGCGGGGGGTGGAGGTGAGCAGCAGCAGCAATGCCACCGAGTCGCTGCCGCCCGACACCGCAGCAACCAGGCCCCCTTCGGGCACCATGCGGGTCAGATGGGTGGCGAACTGGGCTTCAAGTTGGCTGGCCTCCAGCAAATCCACCCCTATATGCTATAGGGTATGCCGGATCTGCCCAACCTGCGCTTCGACTTCAATGCCTACCCCTACCTGACCCCCCACCTGCCGGGCGTAGAGGGGGTGATTCGCCACCTGCCGCAGGACTTTCAGGTCGAAGAGGTGCCCGCTTACAGCCCGCTGGGCAGCGGTGAACACCTGTTTGTGCTCATCGAAAAGCAAGGCCTGACCACCCGGGCCGTTTTTGAGTTTTTGCGCGACCGCCTGCACATCAACGAAGCCCACATCGGGGTTGCGGGCCTCAAGGACAAACACGCCCTGACCCGCCAGTGGTTCAGCATCCCTGCCCGGCACGCCTCGCGCCTGGAAAGCCTGGCTGAGCTCGAGGGGGTGCGGGTTTTAGAGCAGGCTTTGCACCCGCACAAGCTAAAGGTAGGGCACTTGCGGGGCAACCGCTTCCGCATTCTGATTCGTGCTACGGGCCAGGCTACCCTGCCCAGGCAGGCAGCCGAGGCCATCATGCGCGAGCTGGAGCAGCAGGGAGTGCCCAACTACTTTGGGCCACAGCGGTTTGGCATTGGCGGGCTGAACCCCGTCAAAGGCTACGAGCTGGCCAAGAAGGGCAAGGTGCATAGCCCCTCCTGGCTGAAGAAGTTTCTGCTCGCGAGCCTGCAAAGCCTTTTGTTCAACGACTGGCTGGCCCTTCGGCTGGAAGAAGGGCTCTTTGCCCAGGTGATTGAAGGGGATGTGGCTAAAAAGCACGATACCGGCGGGGAGTTTGTGGTGCAGGAGGCCGCGCTGGAAAACCCCCGTGCCCTGCGCTTCGAAATAAGCGCAACCGGCCCCCTGTACGGCAAAAAGTACCGCGAAGCCCAAGGGTTGGCCCGGGCCCTCGAGGATCGGATTTTGCAAAAATATCAGCTCGAGCGCAGCCACTTTGCCTCACGCCGGGGGGATCGCCGCCTGATCCGCTTCCCGCTGACCGACTGGGGGGTGGAGGAAGCGCCGGAGGGGCTATGGGTGCGCTTCTTTTTGCCCAAAGGGGCCTACGCCACCGCTGTGCTGCGCGAGCTGATGAAAAGAAACCCCGAGGAAGGCGAGCTGGAAAGCGAGATAGAGGAATAGGCCCTGCTTTGGCTGCTGGGGGGGGGTGCCTCAACTTGATATTGACACGCTCAACCTTTTGCTGCTACCCTAGCGGGCGGCCTGCGAAACGTGGGCCAAAAATCGCAAAAACGCCTTTAGTGGTTTCTTGGGCAGTTCGCTAAACTAAAACTTTATGTTTGAAAACCTCTCCCAACGCATCCGTGCCGCAGTAGATAAGCTGCGTGGGCGGGGTCGTATCACGGAAGCCGACCTCAAAGCCACCTTGCGCGAAATCCGCATGTCGCTGTTGGATGCCGACGTCAACTTCGAGGTGGCGAAAAACTTCGTAAACAGGGTGCAGGAAAAAACCCTGGGGCAGGCCGTGCTGGAGAGCCTGACCCCAGCAGAGCAAATCCTCAGCGTGGTTTACGAGGAACTGGTGCAGATGCTGGGAGGGGAGGCCAAACAGCCCCTGCTCAAGAACGAGGGCAACCTGTGGTTCATGGTGGGGTTGCAAGGCTCGGGTAAAACCACCACTTCGGGCAAGCTGGCCCATTTTTATAAGTCCAAAGGACGACGCCCCTTGCTGGTGGCCGCCGACACCCAGCGGCCTGCGGCCCGCGAGCAGCTTCGTATCCTGGGCGAGAAAATTGGCGTTCCGGTGCTGGAAGTGGCCGATGGAGAGCGCCCTGAGACCACCCGCACCCGCCTGCAGCAGCACCTGACTTTCGATTACCGCGACCTGGTGATCGTAGACACCGCCGGTCGTCTGCAGATAGACCAGGCCCTGATGGACGAACTGGCCCAGCTCAAGCAGGTGCTGGGACCTTCCGAAACCCTGCTGGTGGTGGACAGCATGACCGGCCAGGAGGCCCTGAATGTCTCCAAAGCCTTTGATGAGCGCATCGGGGTAACCGGCCTGATTCTAACCAAACTGGATGGCGATGCCCGGGGCGGCGCGGCGCTTTCGGCCCGGTATGTGACCGGCAAACCCATCTACTTTGCGGGGGTTTCGGAAAAGGTCGAAGGCCTGGAGCCCTTCTACCCCGACCGGCTGGCCCAGCGCATCCTGGGCATGGGCGACCTGCAGACCCTTCTGGAAAAAGCCAGACAGGCCGAGCTCGAGGCCCCGCAAAAAGACCTCAAGGAGATCACCCTCGAGGACCTCATCACCCAGATGCGCCAGATGCGCAAGATGGGCAGCTTCACCGAGATCCTGGGCATGATACCGGGTATATCCAGAATGCTACCCCCCGGCTTCTCGGTGGACGAAAAGCAGGTTAATCGCATGGAGGCCATCGTGCTCTCCATGACCCCTAAAGAACGCCGCGACCCCCGCATTCTGAATGCCTCGCGCCGCAAGCGCATTGCGGCGGGTTCTGGCACGACGGTGCAGGAGGTTAACCGCCTCATCAAAACCTTCGAGGACACCAAGCAGATGCTGAAAACCCTGGCCAAGCAGCAGGCTCGAGGGGGGCGGGGTTTGTTCAGGAGATAGGTCTTGGGTTGCAGGCAGAAATACCAAAGCCTGTAACTGACAGTGCGTCCAGAGGGCGCTTCAGACAACACAAAGGAGTAGAACATGACCAAGATTCGTTTGTCCCGTTTCGGTTCCAAAGGCAACCCCCATTACCGCATTGTGGTGATGGACAGCCGTACCAAGCGCGATGGTGGCTACATCGAGCGCATCGGCTACTACGACCCGCGCAAGACCACCAAAGACTGGCTGAAGATCGACCAGGAGCGCCTTCAGTACTGGCTGGGGGTGGGTGCCCAGCCCACCGATACCGTAAAAAAACTCATCAAGCAGGCCAACCCAGGGGCCTAATAGCAACCCAGCAAAAGCCGAAGGCCCAAAACCCTGGGCTTTCGGCTTTCGACTTAAGGCTTTAGGCTAATGTTTATGAAAGACCTCGTGGAGTACCTGGCAAAAGCAGTGGTCGACCACCCGGCCTCGATTCGCGTGGATGAGCGCCGGGGCCGCGAAGGGTTGGTGTACTACATCGAGACCCACCCCGAGGACAAAGGCCGGATTATCGGCCGGCAGGGCCGCGTAATCGAGAGCATCCGCACGGTGGTGCGCTCGTTTGCCAAGGGCCGGGTTTCGGTGGAAGTACGCTGAGCGCTTCCGTACGGTATGCGGCGCATCGAAATTGGACGCATCGGAAAAGCCTACGGCATGGCGGGGGGCCTCAAGTTTCGGGGAGAGCCGGTGATTTTTGACCTCGAGCGCATCTACCTCGAGGGTCTGGGCTACCGTGCAGTAGAGGAGATCGAGGAGCAAGGCAACGAGATGGTGTTGTATCTGGCGGGTGTGGAGAGCCGCCCGGAGGCCGAGCGGCTGGCGGGCTTACGGGTTTATGCCGACCAGGAAGACCTGCCTGCGCTGGAAGAAGGCGAGTACTACTACTTTGAGCTGATCGGCAGGCCGGTTTTTGTGGATGGTCAGCCCTTTGGAGAAGTGGTCGACGTAGAAGATGGAGCCCAGGAGCGGCTGATCATCAAAGCCAGGGGCGCTTCCCTGCGGGCCCAGAGCAAGACCTACATGGTGCCCTTTCAGGCCCCCTACGTCAGGGTCGAGGCCGACGGCATCTACATCGAGGCCATACCGGGTTTGCTCGAGTAGCCTTGCTATGAAATACACCATCCTGACCCTGTTCCCCGATTTAATCCGCCCCTGGACGGAGGAATCTATTCTGCAAAAAGCCATCCAGAAGGGCTTGATCGAAGTAGATATCCGCGATATCCGGGCCTACGCCGAAGACAAGCACAAAACCGTAGACGACACCCCTTATGGCGGCGGGGCCGGTATGGTGATGCGGGTGGATGTGGTGGTGCGGGCCCTCGAGGCCGCCGGGCCCGCCGATGAGGTTATCTTGCTCACCCCCGCGGGCCAACCCCTTAACCAGCGGCTGGTGGAGGAACTCGCCCAAAAGTCGCACCTGGTGCTGGTTTGTGGGCGTTACGAAGGAATTGATGCCCGGGTGGAGCAGTTCGTGACCCGCGAGGTCTCGATTGGTGACTACGTGCTGATGGGTGGGGAGCTGGGCGCGCTGGTGATCCTGGAAGCCACCGCCCGCCTGGTGCCGGGGGTAATCAAAGAGGCCGAAAGCTACCAACAGGACTCTTTTTCCACCGGGCTGCTGGACTACCCCCACTATACCCGTCCCCCGGTGTTCCGGGGCCTGGCGGTGCCGGAAATTCTCACCTCGGGCCATCACGGCAAAATTGCCGAATGGCGGCGCAAGCAGGCCCTAAAACGCACCAGAATGCGCCGACCCGACCTGCTGGAAAAGGCCGAGTTGACCCCAAAGGATCTGGCCTGGCTCGAGGAAAACGAGACTTGAGATGTGGGCATAGCGCGTCAACAAACTTTGACAAGGGCTACCCTGGCTGCTAGAATCACAACTTGCTGACCGTCCCGAGTATCTGCTTTAGCGGATACGCTTTAGGGCAACAATCCATGAACCCGCAGGCTTGCCAGAGCGGCAAGGGCGCATAAGTAGGTTCCGCTGGAGCAAGGAGTCAGACCATGAACCGTGGCGCATTGCTAAAAGTGGTAGAGAAAAAGTACACCCGTACCGACATCCCCCAGTTCAAACCGGGCGACACCGTGCGGGTCAACTACAAGGTGGTCGAAGGCAACCGTACCCGTGTGCAGGCCTACGAAGGCGTGGTGCTCAAAATCAAACGCAACGGCTTCAACAGCGCTTTTACGGTGCGCAAAATCTCCTTCAACGAAGGGGTGGAGCGCATTTTCCCCTTCAACTCGCCCCTCATCGAAAGCGTGCAGGTGGTGAGCCGGGGCAAGGTGCGCCGGGCCAAACTGTACTATCTGCGTGAGCTGCGCGGTAAAGCGGCCCGCATCAAGGGCGACCGCAAGCGCCTCAACCAGGACGTTGAAGCCCGCGCTGTTGCCGCCAAGGAAGCAGCCGAGGCCAGGGCCGCTGCTAAGCTGGAAGCCGAGGCTGCGGCTCAGACCAGCGAAGCAGAGCGCAAGGAATAGCGCTTCATCAGAAAGGCCGGGGAGGATATGCCTCCCCGGCTATTCTTTGTGGGTGCGAGCCGACTGTTCATACCGACCGAGGGAAGTCCACACCCGCATCAGGACGAATGTCGGCGGTAAATCCGGATGCTGGCAAAACTGCGGGTGTTGCGCCCTCCGCTGCCCTGGCGTCTGTACCCTGGTGTGGGTTGGTTCCTAACTTCAAAGAGCTGGTTTCGGCAACCCGCTGTTGATCTCAAGCCGTGTTCAATCGCCCAGGAACACCCGAAAACCTCGTAGCGCGGGCTTGCCGCCGCTGGGGCGGAAATTGACCAGGAGCTTGTCGGGCGCGCCGATTTCGTCCAGCTTGGGGTTGGGCCCGAAGCGCAGGGTGATCAGCACACCGTCGGCCTGGGGCAGATCGGTGTACTGTTCGCCGAAGCTAGCGGCCACCAGCTTGTTGCCCCGGTTGTCCAGAAGCTGGAAGCCGTCGAAACCCGTTTTGTGCAGCGAGAGCCGACCGCTGGTCAGGTTGCGCACCTCCACCCGCACCACATACCCCGGCCCCGAACCGAAGAAGGGGTTGGTGCCAGGCGCCACATCCAGCACCCGCAGCCGCCAGGTGCCGTTGGAGAGCCACTCGCCCTTTTTGCCCTCGAGCAGCATGGCCTGCTCCTGTCCTCCCACCGGGATGAACTGCACCCGCACCTCGTTGCCGGATAGCGAGACCTGGGCCCCGGCTTTTTGCAGGGCCTCGAGGGGCACATAGGTCTTGCCCCCCACCACGATGGCCGGGCTGGCCTGGGCCTGGCCGTTGACGATGAGCCGGTAGGTTTTCTGGGCGGCCTGGGCCAGCACCAGGGCCGATAGGAAGATTCCCGTACCAATCAGTAGTTTGTTCATATAGTCTCCTTGCTGGGCTTGGAAACATTGTATTACCGAGGCTGTGTATTCGGTATAGACTAAACAACGCTCTTCCTGCCAAAGAATAGCTCCTGCCCGAATGAGTGCAGGCAGGAGCAACCGGTGTATTTAGCAGAGGGTGCGAACGGTAATCAGGCGGGTTCGGGAGACCCTGTTGCCTGCGCTGTCGGTAGCGGTGAGGGTAATGCGGTGTACTACCGTACCGAAGTACGGCATGGCGCAAGTGGTATACAGACGGACGTTGGCCACCGAGGTTCCAGTTCCCAAGACCTGATCCCCTGTGGACGGGCCACCGGGCTGAACGTCGGCGCGGTTGGTGGTCCAGACGAGGGAGGCGCCGCTCAGCGGGCCGTCTTCGGGGTCGGTGGCGTTGCCCTGGAGGGTGATCTGGAAGTAGTAACCGTTGGTATCAAAGGTAGAAGGGGTCACGTCTAGGTCGCTGGCCGGGTTGGTGATGCTGACGTTGGGTGGGAAGTTAGTGCAGTTTTGCACGTTGATGGTGATGCTGTCGCTGTGCGAGAGGGTGTGGGGGGCTGGGGCATCGTCGGTGGCCTCTACGGTGACGGTATAGCTGCCCGGACTGGTGAAGGTGCGGCTGGCCGTTAGCCCAGTGCCAAAGTTGGTGGTCCCCACCCTCCATACCACGTTCCCGGTGGGGAAGGGGTGGGAGGCGTTGTTGTTGGGGTCGCTCACCACGGCGCGGAATGTGACGGGCTGGTTAGTGCAGAAGGTGCCACCGGCGGGTTCCACGATATCCACCGTGGGACGGTCATTGCGGATGGTGATGTTTACACTGGCGCTGGCGCTCTGCCCGCCCGAGCTGGCCGTGGCGGTGATGCGGTGGTTGCCAAGGTTCAGGCTATTGACGGTAAGTGAAGTGCCACTACCCAGGCTGCCGTTCAGGCTGCTGCTCCAGCCAACACTGGGGGTGCCGCTGCTGTCGGGGTCGTAGGTAAGGGCCTGCAGGAACACCGGCAACCGCCAGGAATGGGTGCTATCTTCGCTCGGCCTCTCTATCCGAATGAAGGGCGGTACATTGCCCAGGGCCCGGCTGACCGCGCCAAAGGCGTTGACCCGCCGCTGGTGTCCACCCTCCCCGTGGACACCGCCACTATGTGCGGTCTCGTAGAGGATAAGTTCCACCGCCTGGGCCGGGAGCAGCGGGTTCGCGGCCCAGATCAGCGCAGCCACCCCGGCCACGAAGGGCGAGGAGAAGCTGGTGCCATTGATCCTCCGCACCTCCCGGCGGTCGAAGTCGGGGCCGCCCCAGATGGTATACGGGCCATAGATGTCTACGGAGAAGAAGTTGCGGTCGCTGCCGTAGTTGGAGCCGGGTGCTTTAGCGGTGGTGTCCCACCCCATGCCGCCCACGCAGATAAAGCCCAACAGCTCGCAGGGCGCCCACAGGTCTTCCTCCCAGCAAAGAGGGCCAAAGCAGTCCTCCGCGTCCACATTGACCCCTGCGTTTCCGGCTGAGGCGAAGAAGATAGGGCGCAAGGGGTTGGTCTCTATGGCCAGCAGAAGTGGGGTGAGGGCCGCATCCAGCAAGGCGCCCGGCACGGCAGGGATGGCGCCCGCTCCGCTGGTGTTGACGATGCGTGGACGCTCGATTGCAGCGCCGCCCAGGGTGGTTACCACAAAGCGGAGGAACTCGAAGAAATCGCCAGGAACCTGTACGGCCATCAGCTCGGCAATGGGGCCCGCGGGCCCGGCTACGCCCTGGTTGTTGTCGGGCTGGGCCATGGCGGCCTGGGTTACCAGCGTGCCGTGCCAGGGGCAGGGGCTGCCTCCACAGCCGTAGGGGTTACGGGCGCCCCAGTCGGCACCGCCGTAGATGCGGCGAGTGGCGGGGTAGTCGGGGTGATCACGCTCAAAACCACCGTCTATAACAGCGATCTCGACCCGGTTAGAGAGCTTTCCCGCCGCTTGCAACAGCCGCCAGGCCTCGGCTACCCCGATGTCCTGGGGGCTGCCCCGGTTCATGTAGGGCCAGTCAAAGGCGTTTTGGGTGTAGTCGCTCCGGTCTGCGAAGGCAACCGCGCTGAATGCGGACTCGAAACTGGTTCGTTCGGCAAAGCCCTGTGGCTGGAGGATAAAGTTGAGCGAGACCTTGAGGTTCTGGCTTACCCCCTCCCGGGCGGCGGTGGCCAGCAGGTTGAGGCCCTCCTGGCTGGAGAACTCCAGGTCGCTGCGGGCATCCGGCACCAAAGCCCGTAGGTCCTGGGCGAGCTGGGATTCTACGGCAGGGGCTGCGTTCACGCGCACCAGGTGCAGCTTGGGGGCGCCCTCGAGGCCAATCGTGCGCAGAACCTGCCCCCCGTAGCGGGCTGCCAGCGCCTCTACCTTAGCGGTGTCGTCGCTGCTAATCATAAGCTCGTTGAGCACAAACTCGCTTTGGTGGCCGCTTTTGCCACGCATGGCACCCACCGGGCGAGGCGCACCCCCCTCGGGGTCGGGGATGCTGCTAACCGAGGGGGTCAGCGAGGGGTTGATGCGAAATGTCGAGGGCGGGATCTGGTTCGAGCCGCTGTTGTTGCCACAAGCCGCCAGCAGCGCCAGTGTGCTTACCAGAGCGAGTTTCCAAAGGTTTTTCATGGTCTTCCTCCTCGTGGGGGCTTCGGTTTTCCCGAAGGTGCCCCCAGGGTAGAGGCCAGGGGTTGAACGACCCATGAACGTCGCAAGAGCGGATACAAACAACGAAAAACCCCGCCATGCGAGGCGGGGTAATCAGACTAGGGCAGCTTGTGGTAGAGCGGCAGCCCTGCCGGGGCGGGATACAGCGCCAGGCCGCCTGCGCTGCCGATGCTGGCGCTGGTGATGATGCGCTCGGGGGTGGTGGGGCTGCCCGAGGTGCTGCTGGTGCCGAGCTGGGCCGACGAGAGCCGGGCAAACTTGCCCGCCGAGTAGCTGATCCAGAGCCCGCCGCCCTCGTCGAAAGCCAGGCCTTCCAGCACCGCTCCTACCGGAATGCTCACCTGAATGGCCGGGGTGAGGGTCTTGCTGCCGCTGCCGCTCTGGTCGGTGGGGGTGAGGCGGTAGATCACGTTGGCCCCAAAGGCCACCACCCAGAGGTTGCCGGAGGCATCGAAGGCCAGCAGGTTGGCATCCAGGGTGCCCACAACCGGGCCGGGCGTCTTGGACTCGATGGTCAGGTCGGGGCCGCTGGTGGAGGCAGAGAGCCGACCGGCATTGAACCTGACCACGCGCTCGGCGCCTTCGTTGGCAATCCACAGGTTGCCGCTAGCATCAAAGGCCAGGCCTTCGGGGGCGTTCAGGCCGGTAATCTCCACCGCTGGGGTCACGGTTCCGGAGGCCCCGAGCTGGGCTGCGCTCACCCGCACCACCTTGTTGGCGCAGGGGACGCTCAACCAGAGGTTGCCGTTGGTGTCGAAGGCCAGTCGGCTGGCCCCCGGCAAGCAGTTAATGCCCGAAACATTGATACCGCGGTCGCGGGTCTTGCTGCCCGAACTGCCCAGATCGTTGGCCGGATAGCGCACCAGGGTGGGGTCGGCGGTGGTGCCCCCAATGCCCCAGAGATTGCCGTCCGGGTCGAAGGTGAGGTCGCGCAGGTTGACGGTGCCCGCGCTTACGCTGGGGCTCTGGGTGGCGGTGCTGCCCAGAAGCGAGGCGGCGAAGCCCAGCAGGGGCGAGCTTCCGCTGGGGGGGTTGCCGTTGTCCAGCCAGAGCTTGTTGCTGCTGGGAATCTGGGCGTAGCTGACGCTTACCGTAGTGGCCTGCCCGTTGCGCACACAGGCCGGGCTATCGCTCACGCTGGCGCTGTAGGCGGTGTGGACGATGGGGTCGCTCTGGGCCACCTTGTTGGCGGTAACGGTATAGGTACCGGCGGCGGTTGCGGTAAAGGTTTGGCTGGCGGTCAGGTTCTGGTTGAAGCCCGAGGGGCCGGTTACGTTGACCTTGGCGTTCACCCCGCCCGGTAGGCCGCTTATGTTGACCACCAGGTCGCCGGTGCCGTTGGGGTCGCAGCCCGCCCCGCCGCCCGGCCCGCACGCACTCATCAACAAAGCCGCCACGCCTAGCAGTCCCATCCAGGTTCGTTGCATGTTTACCTCCCCTTGTTTAGTTAGTGTGCCATACTCGAGCACGCCCGGAGATTAACGAAACACCCCTTAACGCTCCATGAACGGTGTGTGCAGTGCTATAGAGAGGCTGCCGCTGCACTTGCCAAGGCAAAACCCTATCCATCCAACACGAATTGTAGGGCCAGAGGAAGGCGCGTTTTTGAGGGCCAAAACTGGGGGCTCGAGGTCTCGATCCGTCCGTTTGGACAGATGTAACTTTTTGAACCGGGTATCAGTTATGCTTCGCTCGGTTAGGTATAACAAGGAAGAGCAGACTAAAAGTTTATTGTGAACGTACCACAGCTCGATGCTGGGTTAGGTGATCCGTGACTGGGCTTTGAGCCACCGAGGAGGGGGAAGGGGTATGCGAAAGCGCATCGCTTTGGTTTTGGTAGGAATTCTTGCAGCCTGCGGAAGAGGGCCCCAGGAGCCGGCTTTTGTCGAGCCAAAAATTGCCCCCCAGACCCGGGTGCTCAACGCGGAGACCCGCAATGCCCTCGAGGGCCTGGTCATCAACAACCTGAACGAGTGCCTCGAGTACACCAACCCCAGCCGCCCGCTGTGCCAGGCGACCCTGACCTTCAAAAAAGGTAGCCCTCAGCTCGAGGCCCTCGAGGTCGGTCAGATCCTGGCCAGCGAGCCGGGCCCCAATGCGCCTTATGGCTTTTTGTTCAAGGTAAAGCAGATTTCAGCGGGTAGCGAGCAGGTGGTGGTGGAGGCCGAGGAGGCCGGTCTGGCAGAAGCCATCACCGAGGGCGAGGCCAGCTTCCAGAAGAATCTCAGCGCCGAAGATTTGGTGCAGGCGGAGGGCCTTTCTCCCGGTGTCCGATTTGCCAACGGCCAGGCCCGCTTCCAGGCCCAGCCGGGGGTGAAGCCCATGAGTGTGCTCGACTTCACCTTCAACGAAATCATCTACGACGAGGACGGCAACCATTCCACCACCCTCGATCAGGTGCGGGCCCAAGGTAAGGTTTTTTTTGACCTACAGAGTGGTTTTTCGGCCAGTATTACCTGGAAAAGAAAACTTGGTATTCCGGTCTATCCAAACGGCGTTTACTTCAAGGCGGCTTTTGGCGTTAAGCACAATGCCGAGGTAAAGATTTTCTCCAACCTGGGTAAATCCATCAAGAAGGAGTATGAACTTACCCGATACACCTTCAAGCCCATCACCGTGATGGTGGGGCCGGTGCCGGTGGTGTTTGTTCCCAACCTCTACATTACCGTCAGTGCTGAGGGCACAGTCTCGGCCAACCTGGTGCTGGGGGCCAAAGAGGAACTCAACGCCCAGGCCTGCCTGGAGTACAAGGGTGGCTTTAAGAACTGCTCCAGTCTGGGCAAGAAGTTTGAGGCGGGCATCGCCCAGGCCAACAGCACCCTGACGGCAACGGCCTCGATGAACGGCAAGGTGGACGTGCTCTTGTACGGCCTGGTGGGGCCTTATGCCAAGCTGGGGGCTTACCTCGAGCTCACTGCCAAAGTGCCCGGCAATCCGGTCTGGAAGCTGGACGCGGGGGTTAAGGGCAGCATCGGCATTCACGCCGACCTGTGGCTGTTCCGCCTCGACACCGACCTCGAGATCTTCAACGAAAAACTGGGCACCATTGCCCAGGCCCAGCCGGGCCCGCCCTCGGTGGTTTTTGGTGGTGGCACTTTTGTCAACTTTGAGGGCGGCCCCTTTGTTAACCGGCCCTACTACATCTGTGCCACCGCGATGGACCCACAGGATGGCCCGCTTGAAGTGCAGCTAAGCTCTAACCTGGACGGCTCCCTGGGCACCGCCCCCACCAGCAGCAAGTGTGTGCCCTATATCTTCACCAGTTCGGGGCCCCGTACCATCACGGCCAGGGCCACCAACTTCCTGAATCTGAGTGCCACCGCCACCACCACCCTGACGGTACAGGACGTCCCACCTCTGGCGCACATCATCCAGCCGCTGCCCAGCCTTAACCCCACGCTTCCGCAGGCCAAGGCCGAACCCGCAGGCCGCTACCTCTTCCTGCAAGCCGTCTGGGAGGATAAAACGCTGAGCGTGAGCGACTGCACCCGTGGCGAGTGGCGCAGCCGCAACAGCGATACCAATGCCGATATGGGCGATGAGCTGCCCAGCATCGGCTGCGCCACGCGTATGCGTCTGAGCAACGATCCCGGCTGGCGGCGCATCACCTTCAAATACACCAACCCCCAGGGGGTCTCGGTAGAGAAGTTTGTGTTGGTGAATGTGGGGGAGCCTGACCCACCCCGCACCAACCAGCCGCCGCTGGCCAAAATCACCCGCCCGGTGCCGATTTTTGCCCAGGGCAAAGCGGCCAACCCCACCGTTGATAGCACCAATATCGTGCTGGAAGGTAAAGTTTTCGACGCCGATACCGATACCCTGACCTACGCTTGGTACATTGCCGAGGTGGTGGGGGGGTATCCCGGCCCCAAGAAAGCAGTGCCTGGGGGTTCGGGCAGCGTAAATATAACCACCACCAGTAGTGGGCTGCGCCTCAACGCGACCCTGCCTAGTGTCACCATTCCCTTAGCCACCCTTTTCCCCTCTGTTAGCACCTGTCCAGGCTACAAGCAACAGTTTGTGGCCTACCTCGAGGTCTCGGACGGGGGTACATCCAGCACCTGGCCGCGACCCGTAACCATGTCGCAGCGCTTTGAGCTTCCGGTTTGCATCAAATGACGGGCTTTGTTTGACCCGTAAACGTGTGAATCCAACGCCTTAAGACGTCCTGAGGATGGCTTGATGCAGGTGCTGTTACATCCTCTGGCAGGGCGTCCGCTAAACTGATGCCATGCTTCACACCCTGGGGGGCCTGCGTCTGGAGGGCAGCGGTTTTAGCCGCGAGAAGCCGCTATTGCTGCTGGCCTATCTGTCCCTGGAGGGCCCCAGGCCAAGGCGGTTTCTGGCCGAGCTGTTCTGGCCCGAGGCCGCCGACCCCATGAACTCGCTGGCGGTCGTGCTGAGCAAGCTGCGTAAGCTGGGGGTGGCCTACAACGACGAGAGCCGGGCCTGGGTAGACCTGGACTGCGATGCCCTGGCCTTGCAGGACGCGCTGCGGGCGGGGCGCTGGGAGGAAGGGATCGGGCTTTACCGGGGGCCATTTGCCGAGGGCCTGAAGGAGGCGCTGGGCCCAGAGCTGGAGGAATGGGTGCTGGAGGTGCGGGAGCGGCTGGCCCTGGAGGTGCGCCAGGCCCACCTGGTGCTGGCCGAGCGCGCGGCTGCCCAGGCCCGCTTTGCCGAGGCAGCGGCGCGGGCCGAGCTGGCCTACCGGGTGGCGGCGGCGCCCCCCCTCGAGCCCGAAGACCTGCCCAAACTGCACCGGCTGCTGCTGGCTGGGGCACACCCCCTGGCCGAAACCCTCGAGCGCGAAGCCAGGGAGCTGGGCCTGCGCCTGTCCCGTGGCGTTGCCCCGCGAAGCACCCTGCCGGGCTTGCTCGGACGGGTGCGGGAGCTCGAGCGCCTGCTCAACACCCCCGAGGGGGACTGGGTCTGGGTCAAGGGCGGGGCCGGGATGGGCAAGAGCGCCCTTTTGCGTGAGCTCGAGGCCCGCACGGGCTGGCTGTACCTACCGGCCCGCTCGGGGTTGCCTTATGCCACCCTCGAGCCCCTGCTCGAGTCGGTGCAGGGCGGGGAAGAGGCCCTGCTGCGGCGCCTGGCCGCGCTGGGTGAAAGCCTGCTGGTAGACGGCTGGGAGCAAGCCGACCCCGAGAGCCAGCGCTTGCTTTCTCGTCTGCGTAAGCTGAGGCCCCCGGGGCGGGTGGTGCTGGCAGGGCAGGGCGAGCCGCCTTTTGCAGTAGAGGCGCTGCTGGAGCTGGGGCCCCTAAGCCAGGAAGACCTGAGCGGACTGCCAGGGGCCTTTGAGGCCACCGGAGGACTTCCGGTACTGGTGGCGGCCTGGCTGCGGGGTGAGCCCCTCGAGGCCGCGCTCGAGGCCCGCCTTTGGGCCCTGAGCGAAGAGGCCCGGCAGGTCTACATGGCCCTGGCCCTGCTGGAAAACCCCGACCTGCTGCTGGCCCGGGGGGCGGTGGGCCTGAACGCCACCGCCATGGCCCAGGCCGTGGATGAGCTGCTCGCGGCGGGCCTGATCGACCTGAACGGATCTGTGTTTGGCCGTGAGGCGGCTTTGCGCTACGTGGCCGAACGCCCGGCCCAGGAGGCCCGTCTGAGCCTGGGGCTGGCCCGCCAGCTCCGACCTCAGCAGGCCCTGCCCCTCTTCCGACGGGCCAGGGCCCTCATCGAGGAGGCCGACAAGCCCCAGATGCTGCAGGCCTACGCCGCCTGGGCTAGCGAGCTGATCCGGCGCGGGTTTCCCAAGCGGGCTGCCGAGGAACTGGCCGAGGCCCCCCCGCACCCCGAGCTGAGCCTGCTGCGGGCGCGGGCTTTGGAGCGGGCCGGGATGTATAAGGAGGCGCTCGAGGCCATGCGATTTCTACCCGAAACCCCTGAGCACCTGGCCCTTAAAGCCACCCTGTTTTACCGCCTGGGCCGGGCCGAAGAGGCCCAGGAAGCTGCGCAAAAAGCCCTTGCGGGCGGCATTGCAGCCCGGGCCGAGGCCCACAACACCCTGGGGCTTATCCTCCTGGCGCGGGGTGAGCTGGCCGAGGCCTCGGCGGCCTTCCGGCGGGCGGCTGCCTTGTGGCTGGGGCTGGGGGATGAGGGCCGCAGGCTGGGGGCGCTGGGCAACCTGGCCATCACCCGGGCCCGACAGGGCGAGAGCGCGGCTGAGGCTTTTGCGGAAGTTTTGCAGGCTGCCCAGGACAACCCCCAGGTACGGGCCCAGGCCCTCATCAACCTGGGCAAAGAACTTGAGCGCAAGGGCCACCTCCAAGAGGCCCTGCACAGCTTTCTGCAAGCCGAGCAGGTGGCCCTGAACTCGGGCAACCTCAAGCAACTGGCGCTGGCCCGCAACAACGCGGGGGCTTTGCAGCACATCCTGGGGCAGCTCGAGGAGGCCCGCAACCTCTACCACCGGGCCATTGCCGCCGCGCGAGAGGCCGGCGAGGCCTACGTGCTGGCCCTGGCCCTTTCCAACCTGGCCGAGCTGGAGGGGGACCTCGAGGTCTGGCAGGAGGCCATTGCGGTCTCGGAGAACGCCGGGTACCTCGACCTGGCCCAGCAGCAGCGCGAGCAGCTAAGGGCGTTCATGGAGCGTTCAAGTTGAAGGGAGCACCCTGGGTGCATGCCCAGGAGTGCCTACCTGCTCGAGGAGACCCTGTGGTTGGAGGTTGAGGATGCGATGGACGGTAGTGTTGACAGTGCTGGTGAGTCTGGTGGGCTGCGACCTTACCCCGAGGGGTGGGGGGAGCCCGGTTTCGGCCACGGTATACACCTCACCCCGACGGGCCACCTGGGGCGAGGAGGTGCGGGTGAGCATTCCCTGGCGGGCGGGCTCGAGCCTGCGCCTGACCCTGGCAGGGGAGGTCATCGCGGGGGTTCGCGCCGAGGGGGAAGGAGCGGGTAGTGCGGTTATCTTCAGGGTTCCCAGCAACTTCTGGGGTGGCCCCCAGCCCCTCGAGCTCACCGAGGGCAGCAACCGCGCCAGCGGCAGCCTGACCGTTCTGGGCGAGGGGGTGGGCACCGAGGCCCTGGTCATCGTTCGGCCCGGCGTTACCGACGACAGCCTGGCCCAGAAGCTGGCTGGTGCAGGGCTGCGGTTGGTGCCCACTGCCAAGGGGGATCGCTCGCTGCCGCTGGGCGCTTCGGGGGGGCCTTGCGCTGGGCGGCTGGCCCAGGTGGCTGCCCTTCCGGGGGCGCCTTTGGCCCTGGGGGCTCTGCTCGAGCGGCTCGAGTCCGCCGCCGCGGGCCTGGTTGTAGACCTGGATGGCATCCTGGGCATCGACCCCCTTACCGGCTACGATACCGACCCCAGCCCAGCCCCCGGCACCAGCCCCATCAACGCCCGCCAGGCCATAAGGCTCAATCCGGTCAGCAACTACACCGGGGCCGGAACCGCTATCGCCATCGTGGACACCGGGGTGGCCAGCCTGACCAGCCTCAACCTGCTTCCTGGAACCGACTTCACCGACCCCGACACCCCCCGCCCCAACCTGGATGAATATGGCAGTGGAACGGGCCACGGCACAGCGGCAGCCGTGCTGGCTGCGGATGCCGCCTACGGTGTGGCTCCCGCAGCCGGGATTCTGCCCATCAAGAGCTGTAACAAGGAGGGCAAGTGCCCCCTGGCGGCGGTGATTCGGGGCATCTGCTACGCGGTGGCCTTTGCCGAGCAGAACAAAAATCAGAAACTTGTTCTTAACCTGAGTCTGGGCAGCGATACCCCCAGCGAGATTGTCTACATCATCCTCAAGGATGTCTTGATGAAGCGCGGCGTAGAGGGGATTCCGGTGGTAGCGGCAGCGGGCAACCAGTGGGCCGTTCGCAGCAGCAAATCGGGGGTGCTGCACCACTTCCCGGCCTCCTTTGGCGGCAACCGGGGGCTCTCGACCAGCAGCGACCCGGCCCGCCGCATGACCCTGCTCAAGGGGCTTTTGAGCGTAGGAGCGGTGGGGCAGTACAGCACGGGGCTGCGGGTGAGCAGCTTTAGCGGCCAGGGCGACTTTGTAGACCTGGTAGCCCCCGGTGAGCGGGTCTTGAGCCTGCGGCCGGGCAACACCGAGGCCCAGTTCACCGGTACTTCCTTTGCCGCGCCCATCGTGAGCGGTGCGGTGGCGATTATCCGCCAGGCCACGGCCCTGGTGCCCCTGACCCCAGAGGCGCTCGAGTCGGCTTTCTTAGCCAACCTGACCGATCCGGCCACCCCCGGCGAACTCGAGGAGGCCCAGGGCCGGGGCTTGCTGGACTGGACTCGAGGCCCCTAGATCAGCACGCTCACCGACTGGTTGGTGTGCACCCGCCGGATGGCCTGGGCCAGAAGAGGTGCGGTGGGCAGGATGGTATAGCCCAGGGCTGGGTTGAGCGCGATGGTATCGGTAAAGACCACCTCGCGAATGGCCGGGTGGGCCAGGTTTTCGCGGGCGTTGCCCACCAGCACGGCGTGAGAAGCCATCACCACGACTTCAGGAGCCGCCCCTGCGGCCATCAGAGCTTCCACCCCGCGCCGGATGGTTCCACCGGTGGAGATGATGTCGTCAATGATCAGGGGGCGCTTGCCCGCCACGTCGCCAATCACATAGCTGACCTGGGTCTCGCGGGGGCCGGTGCGGCGTTTGGCCAGAATGGCCAGTGGCAGGTTCAACCGCTCGGAGAGCCGCCGGGCTTGCTCGGCCCTTCCTGAGTCGGGCGAGACGACCACGGCGTTATCTGTCAAGCGCTGATTTTCCAGGTACTCGGCGAACAGGCGCACCGCCGAAAGTTCGTCTACCGGCTGATAAAAAAACCCCTGAATTTGCGGGGCGTGCAGGTCTACCGTAATGACCCGGTGGATGCCCACGTGTTCCAGCAGGCCCGCTACCAGGCGGGCCGTGATGGGCTCGCGGCCCTGGGTTTGTTTGTCCTGGCGGGCATAGCCAAAGTAAGGAATCACCGCGTTGATGCGCCCTGCGCTGCTGCGGCGCACGGCGTCGGCCAGAACCAAGAGTTCCATCAGGTGGTCGTTGACTGGGGGGGCGGTGGACTGGATCAGATATACATCGTCGCCGCGAATGCTCTCCAAAAGCCGCACCCGCACCTCACCGTCGGGGAAGCGCTCCACGGTGGCCTCGCCAAGCTGGATGCCCAGGGCCTTGGCCACTGCTTCGGCCAGGGGGCGGTTGGCATTGCCGCAAAAGAGTTTGACGTGTCCGCCGTTGGCGTGCTGCAATTCCTCTGATTCTGAACCCAGCCGCTGCTCAGTTACAGATGCAACCCCCATGCTTCCTCCTCGAGTACCCGCGCCACTGACAACCCCACGAGTTCATGTTGATACTTTAGTATAACCTTGCACGCTTCCAGGAATCGGAGTGGCCTCCAAATCGGGTCTTAATCCAGAGCAGGCCGAACCCATCAAGTGCTCAATACTTTGCCGATCAACTGGGCCAGGCGCTCGGAGGCACTTTCTAAAAAGGTTTCGAAAGCGAGGGGGGCTTCACTGCCGGCCTGGTCGGTAATGGCCCGCAGCAGGGCCATCGGCATACCCAGGCGTTTGGCCGTCCACAAAGCGGCGGCCCCTTCCATCTCGACAGCATCGGCAGCAAATACCCGCCGTACCTCTTCGGCCTCACTGCGCTGCGCCAGGAAGCGGTCGGCGCTGGCAATCCGGCCCAGGTGGATGGGTAGCCCCATGCCCAGGGCCGTGCGCAAAACCTTGGAGGTGAGCCCGGCATCGGCAGGGATAAAGCGCTCGCCGGTGGCCAGTTCACCCGGAGCACGACCAAAGGCTGTGATGTCCACATCGTACTGCACAGCATCCTGGGCCAGCACCAGATCCAGGGTTTTGAGGTCGGGGTTCAGAGCCCCAGCCACGCCCACCCAGAACGACTGGGCCGGGTTGAAGCGAACCTTGGCATAGGCTACTGCGGCTGCCGCCGCTGCTTTGCCCACACCCGTTTCGATGAGCACCACCGGGTAGCGTCCCAGCTCACCCTGGTGGATGACCCAGGGGCCGTCTACGGCCTCCTGCAGGCTAAGCAGACGGCGTAACGCCTGGGCCTCGACTTCTTCTGCAGTAAATAGCGCAACCATGGACATACCAGGCTAGACTAGCACTCACCTGAGGTAAGTGCCACGGCTTTCGCCAGGTCTGTGCGGGGTGTCGCGCCGGATGGCCAAACAGCTAGGTAATAGATAGTGGCGCCCAAATCGCACCCCGATTTGTGATATTTGCACCAAAACCCCATTCAGAACGAAACTTAAAGTAACGGACATACCCCCTGTGTGGGGGTATGTTTTGCTTGAGGTTCGGTGCATTCTATAGATAGGTTTTCTGCTACAGGAGTGTGTATGCAAACAAGGCCCAATAATCCAACGAGGCTGCGGCCACATGGAAACGCACTGGTCATAACTGTTTTGGTGGCGCTGGTCATGGTGATTTCGCTGCTTTCAATTACCACCAGCCTGACCATTGGCAACCGCCAGGTGGTCACCAACCAGGGCCTGGCCAACCGCGCTCAGTTTGCCGCTGAGTCTGGCTTGGTGAGGGGGTTGCAGAGCTACCAAACCGTGCTCAACTATCTAAAAGGCATCAAAGTAGATTTGTCTGGCCCCAGCGCAGCTACCGTAAGGGCGGCTTATGTGCAAGCCCTGTACCGTTTCTGCTACGGCAACAGCACCACAGGGCCTTCGCTCAGCACCTTTGAAAATACCCTGAACACCATGCAGACGGGGACGCTGTGCGAAGCCTTGCCCATAGACCTGAACAGTACCCCGGCTGAGGTGGGCAACGAGCGCCTGGCGATTCTCACCAACCCTTTGCTCTTCGATAACACCGTATATAACGGCCAGGTTAGCAATCCTGCGGAATACTGGGGTCGGCTGGCCCTGGGAACGGCAGGTGCAGAGGGCGTGCTGGGCTCGTCAGACGGTTTAGAAGACCGCTACATTGTGCAAGTTGACTTTACCCCGCGGCGCATTACCATTCAAAACGGTGCGCCCACCCTGGTGTTTGGTGATCCCAACAGCGCTATTGTTTCCACGGGTCGTGTGGTGCGGGGTACAGAGGTACTGGCCGAGCGCAGGGTGGCTCGAGGTGTACCGACCACCAGCCTGGGGGTTACCAATGTGACCATTCAAACCCCCAGCTTCTCCTTCTTTGCCTTTTTTGTGAACAACACTGTTCGCGCCAATGGCAGCCGGGTGGTGCTCCGCGACGGCTTTACCGTAAACGGTCCCGCTTTTACCAATGGCCGCTGGGCCTTCGAGCAGCGCATACCACCTGCAACCTTTAACTTTAACGACCAGTTTGGCAGTGCAGGTTGTGAGCAGGGAGCCGACACCTGCACCGAGGCGCAGCGTTTGGCGGGGCGGGGTTACTATCTGGGCGACGGCAACACCACCAGCACCTTTACAACCGTTCCGGCCATCAACAGCGCAACCGGACTAACGGGGATCAATCCCAATTTTGCTCGTCTGCGCAACCCAGCAGGGAACTACCTGTGCGACGATGGCAGTGGTGGTCAGGTGGTATGCGCTCCCGGCGCGCCAGCGAGTACCTGGCTCTATGACGTAAACTGGCAGCGCAACCCAATTCCCATGCCAGGCAGCGATGCCATCGCCCGTTTTGAGCGGAACGCAGCCGGTGGTATACCGACCACCACCAGGGACGAAAACGGCAACCTGCTCCGCGATGCCAACCGACGTATCCTGGTAAGCAACCCGGGTGACACAGCGGGCTTTTTTATTGATAGCAGCTTGTATACCGCTTCGACTAGTGCTCAGAGTTATAGTGGCTGGACCAATGCCCCCGGTGGTGCCATCACCATAAACCCTGCTCTCATTCCACGGCCAAGCCCAAGTGTGCTGCAAAACAACACTGGACGTTATGTAGGTACACCGACCGTTCGGGTGTACGTCGAGAACGGTCGTCAGCGTATTAGCATCACCACCACCCATGTGAGCGGGTATGCCCTCGCGGTAGAGCGGCAGTGCTACACCCCACCTCCCCCTGGCGGTGGTGGTGGCGGTGGCGGTGGCGGCGGCGGTGGCGGCGGCGGTGGCGGTGGCGGTGGCGGCGGCGGCGGAGTATGGCTGCCCCGGCTGCAAAAGCTAGCCGACCACCTGCTCAACCTTGGCTCTGTAGCCTATGCCCAAAGCGTTTCTATTTCCCCCATTACCTGCTCGAGCGGAACACCGCGCTACCGCACCTACTGGACTAACAACCCCGGTGACAGCAACATTATCCAGAACCCCAGGCCCAGCCTGCGCCAGAGCGTTACGGTGGTGTACGAGATAGACGACCAGGGCCGGGTCACTGTAGTTTCGGACAACAGCACGGGCATCCAGACCCTTCCCGACGGGGGCCTGACTGCGAGCAACAGCGCCGTACCGCGGGCGGCCATTCCTCCCATCCAGGGGCCGCCCCCTGGGGTTCGCTTCAACGGCGTGCTCTACAGCAACGGCGACCTGGCGGTGCGAAGCGTGGGCGATATCAATAGCGCCAGCGAGGCCAGCAGCAGTCGGGCTGTGGCCAGTTATCAGCAGCTATCAATATCGGCAAGAAACAACATCCGGGTTCAATCCAACCTGCGTTACCAGACCCCCATCCCCGACCCCCTACCTCCCGATCCCGACCAGTGGCCGCGCAACCTGCTGGGTTTGTACGCAGGGCAGGATGTGCGGCTTGACCCTCTGGGCTACCTTGACATTACCAGTACCAGCAACCGCAACCTGGTGATCGATGGCGTGGTGATGGCCCAGAACGGGGAAGTGCGCGGGCACCACGCTGCCTTCGATACCTGCTCAAATCCAGCCAGCCTGCGGGATGGTGGTAGTTTTAGGGTATTTGGCGGTGTGATTCAAAACCGGCTGGGGGCGGTCAACTGCGGAACGGTGAGCGGCACCTTCCGGGGTTACCGCTCCAACCACACCTACGACCAGCGGTTATTAAACGCGGCTTATCGTCCCCCGAGCTTCCCGGATGCAGCCAACACCACGCTCAATACGGTAGTTAATACCATTTTGCAGGGCAGCGGGGCCTCGGCAGGCAACCAGGGTTTCTGGCGCTTGATTGGTCAGTAGATTATGCATAAGAAACACCTCGAGCCCATCCTGTTACAGCGGTCGGGTCTGACTTTTGTAGAGATTCTGGTGGTGATGGCTATTTTTGGCATTTTGCTGACCATTGCTGCGGTCAACCTTAATGGAGCACGTCAACGTGCCCTGGTACGTGAAGCTGCAGCATCGGTGGCCACAGCCTTGTTGCAGGCCCGCAGCGAGGCCCAGCGCTACAACAGCAACGTGGTGGTGGCGCTGGAAACTGGTGGTACGGCTTTCACCATTACCCAGCTTCGCAGTGGTACGCCCGTTAGCCGCACGGTTCGGCTGCCCGCAGGAACATTGGCCGAGGTGCCTGCGGGTGGGCCAAGCACCGTGATCTACCGTGCCCCATTTGGGGTGCTGGACGGTGGGGGGGCGGCATTCTGTTTCCGGCTTGCCAGCCAGGTAGCGCCTTGCAGCACAGCCACGACTTCGGCGCCCCGCAGCATCGTGGGTATAGTAGGGCTGGTTGGAAAGGTGGTGGTGTTCAATTAACAGCCAGAACAAGGTTCGAACCATGCGTGCCCCAGCGGGCGTGACGCTAGTTGAACTTCTGATTTCTATAGTCTTGTTGGGGGCTTTGCTGGCTGCAGTGGCAGGGGCGGTGGCTACTATCTTCGGTGCTACCCGAAGTGCTCAGATGGGTATAAATGCCAATGCCCAGGCGCGCGACACAATGGAAACGCTACGCATTCAGTGGACGAGTGGGCCAACTGCTCAGGCTGCCTACGATGCCAACTGCGTTAGGATTGCGCTCCCCGATGGAGCCAGCGTTACGGTGGGGGCGGTTGATCCTGCGACCAACACCTATACGCCCCAGCCAGTGCTCGTCGTGCCGCCTGCAGGCCCTTGCCCCGGCGGAAGCTATAACCAACCGCTCAAGCGGGTACAGGTTACGGTAGCACGTAATGGTCGCGAACTAAGCCGACTCACCCTGGATTTACCTCGGCCTTAGGAGAAGTCCATGCGCATACGCGGTATTACCCTGGTCGAACTTCTGGTAGCCCTGGTCATTCTGGGCGCGTTGATGGCCGCTTTCACGGGCTTTTTTGTTTCCACCCTGCGCACTACCAGCGACTTTGACCGTCGCAATGAGTTGCTGATCGAGGGTCAAATTGCACACCAGCTACTGGTCTCGAGGCTGCAAGAGGCCTGGTTTGTGTACCCCAGCGGTCAGAGCATTATCCTCAGTTCGCCTGCTGTCTGGCAAACCACCAACCCCACCACGGGAAGCAATGTGTGGACGGTAGGGAGCAACTTTGTGGCTGTGGTGCTGCCCCCCCTTGATATCAGGGCGGCCTGTAATCCCGCTGTACCAGGTCAGACTGGTGGCTGCTACCGATTTTTTGCTTACTATCCCCTTGGCCGGGCCGCTTACGTGGCAAATACGGCAGGGGACATCTTTGCGCGTTTGCCAGCCGATGCGGCCAATGCTGGAGCCTGGGTGCTGATGCAGTACAGCGCTTTTTTGGAATCTGCGGCGGTTGTGGCAGGTAGTACGGCCCCCACGGCAGGGGCGCTTACCACCATGGGCGGAGTTACGGTAGCCCTGGTAGCTGACTATCTTGCGCCAGGCAGCGCCCCATTCGCCATTAGCGAGGTTGCGGTAGGGCCTCCAGCCATTCGCCAGGTGAGGGTCAACCTGCAGCTTAGCCGGGTTGTGCAAGGGCGTACCTTTACGGCTGGGGGTTCAGGTTCTTCCCTTAGCTCTACTGTGCAGCCACGTAACCAGGGCGTTCTGGCTCCCTAGAGACTGGTAAGAACCTATTCGAAACGAAGGCCGTTAGTTATGTTTATAGCATGAACCGCCGTCCATACCCCTCCGACGTAAGCGATGAGGAATGGGCCTTCGTGATGCCCTA